>JAYTTH010000113.1:0-2300 GCA_043745515.1 Pseudobdellovibrionaceae bacterium
TTGCGTTCGGGTGTTCGGTACGGCAACTCGCCTGGTAGTAGCGGCAGCAATGTCGGGTTCCGCCTCGTGAGGACTAGCCCGTAGCCCTTGGCCTTTTTACTCTTTTACCCTTGAAAGGCTGAAGCTAAATGAATTTGAGGATAAACGATGGCCCGCCGAAGGCGCGGCCTGAGCCTCAAATTCATTTGGCGTAAGCCAAAACTTTTAATTTTTCCCATCTATTCTGCTGCGCGTAAACAGAAATTATTTTATAATCCAGTTAAGTTTGAAAATTGGTTAACCGAATCAATCGGTTGTTTGGTCCTTCTTAGGTAAACCCTACCTACCTATTCTCCAGGGAATAAAATATTAGTTTATAGAAGAATATTGAAATGCTAACTGTCGAATATCCTTGATTTGTACCAGGCGATTTCCTGAATGTGTACCACCCTTAAATTCTTAAGCAGCGGTTATTGATTTACAATTTCCACTGGTACACTATCACTGTCAAGTTTATCTCTTTGACTTTTCTTTTTCCTGTAAGAATCACCATCTATTTTAATATGAAGACTGCCATGTTGAAGTTTGTCGACAACGGTATCCAGTGCAAGTTCGTCATCGATAATTTCTTTCCAATTTTGAAGCGGAAGTTGGCTTGTGATCATCGTGCATTTTTCTTGGCGTTCTTCTAAAAGGTCGTGCAAGTCTTGAACTATTTGCGCCGGCAATTTTTTTAATCCTATATCGTCAATGATTAAAAAATCTGTTTTGATTAATCGATCGCGTAATTTTAAATAAGTTCCGTCTGTTCTTGCCATCAATAACTTTTCTATAAATACGCTGATACCCATAAAAATTGTTGAGTACCCATGTCTGCAAGCGTGATTCCCGAGCGCTGTCGCAATAAAAGTTTTTCCAACGCCAGTGGGGCCGACAAGCATAATGTTTCTGGGTGTGGCTTTAATGTAATTCAGCTGCATTAAATCCTTTACTGTCGATTTTGTTAAAGTTCTTTTTGCGGTGTAATCTATTGTTTCAAAGGTGGCTTGTGTTCGAAAATTTGCAAATCGAAGTCTTCGATTTATTCGTTGGGCTTCGCGGTGTGTTTTTTCATCAGTTATTAAGGCTGATAAAAATTCACTCGGACCCCAGCCATGGCTGATCGATTCTTGCAATCTTAAATCTAAACACTTTAGCATTCCCCATAATTTCATTTCTGATATTTGGTTTCTTGTTTGCTCTATCATTTTTATTTTCTCTTTCGTTTAATGGATATTGTTTATTCCGCGTAAAAACGGATTGTATGAACGCTGCATAATTTCGTTTTCTGTTTTACTTGCCACCCCCTCTCGCATCTTAATAACTCGCTCTAAATATTTAACGTTTGTATTATTAAATCTGTTGGCTTCTTTGCATGCGATCTCTAATAAACCCGGCGCATACTTCCACGACAGCGCCACGATCCCTTGGCTGCGTCTGAAGTGCTTCAATGGCTGTGGGCTTTCTAATAAGCTTTTAATTAAAATTTCAGTCTCTGGACCAACGCTTATCGCTCGAGTAATTATTTTTTGAATGTCTTCTTCTGCATACGCCTGTTGGGCTGGTGGATAATGGTTTGTATCTGTAATAAATTTTCTAGTCGTTTTCCCCCGGCTGTGGAAAGCTACGCGCTCGCCCTCAGAAAATACTTCAACCGTTTTGGCGGTAGCCCAGATATCCAATTCTTTTCCGCGCAATTGATTTGGCGCTGAATAGTAATTCTGATCAAAAATTAAATGGCAATCTCTGCTCAAAATAGCACGGTGGTAAATTGCAACTTTATATGGGTCTTGTGGTAGCGGTCTTAAATGTATTTTCTCGTCTAAAAACATTTCATTTCTTGTGCGTCTAAAAATGCGATGCTTCTTTTGGTTAAAGATAACTAAGTGTTCACGTAAATACTGATTCAGTTCAAGCAGTGACGTGAAATTTTTATGACGTACTTTCATGAAAAAATAACGCTGAAAAATCTGAATCGTTCGCTCAACGATCGCTTTGTCTTTGGGTGTTCGTACTCTTGCCGGAACCACCGCGACTTCGTAATGTTCTGCTAATCGTGTGTAAGCTTGATTAATCACGGGATCGTAGCGGTGCGCCTTGGTCACGGCACTTTTTAAATTATCCGGTGACAGCAGCTGAGTGACGCCGCCAAAATATTCAAACATGTTCACATGTGATTGTAAAAAATCGGCGCTTGACTGTGTAAAAGTAAATTCCGCAAAGGCGTAGCGACTGTGGCAAAGCACGCCGACAAAGAATTGTGTTTTGCGAACTTCACCTGT
>JAYTTH010000114.1:0-8428 GCA_043745515.1 Pseudobdellovibrionaceae bacterium
TTTTATTACCGGGAGCATAGAGTGAAAGCTTTTGAATCGGTCGATTTTCTAGATTTAAACAGCGAATTGTCCCCTGAAGAGATATTGATTCGAGACACCGTTCGTCAATACGTAAACAAAGAAATTATGCCACGAATTGCCTCAGATTATGAAAATGGCATTTTCCCTAAAGGCTTGATTCCAGGCCTTGCCGAATTGGGCACCTTAGGTTCAACGATTCAAGGCTATGGCTGTGCCGGAGTAAATGCCACGTCCTATGGTTTGATCATGCAAGAACTCGAACGGGCCGATAGTGGAATTCGATCTTTTGTCAGTGTACAAGGTGCGCTGTGCATGTTTCCCATCGCCGAATTTGGCTCGGAAGAACTAAAAATAAAATATTTACCAAAAATGGCCAAAGGCGAATGGATCGGCTGCTTTGGTTTAACAGAACCTGATTTTGGCAGCAATCCAGCCGGAATGAGATCGACAGCTATAAAAGATGGCAATCATTATGTCTTAAACGGCTCAAAAATGTGGATCACAAATGGCGGACTAAGCCAGCTCGCAATTGTTTGGGCTCGGAATGAAAGTGGCAAAGTTATTGGCCTCGTTGTCGACCGTGATCTAAAAGGCTTTAAAGTAAAAAATATCGAAAAAAAATTCTCACTTAAAGCTTCGGTTACCAGTGAATTGATCTTTGAAGATTGCCGCGTTCCCGTCAGCCAAAAACTAAATGTGGAAGGCCTTAAGGGCCCATTTGCCTGTTTAAATAATGCACGTTTTGGAATTGCCTGGGGGGTGATTGGAGCTTCGATGGCCTGCTACGATGAAGCCGTGAATTATTCAAAAACCCGTATCCAATTCGACAAACCCATTGCAAGTTTCCAGTTGGTGCAGGCGAAGCTAGTTGAAATGTTGACTGACATTACATTAGCACAATCATTGTGTTTGCGATTGGGCCGACTAAAGGAAAAGGGGCGGTGCACGCCTCAACACGTTTCAATGGCTAAAATGAATAATGTGTCTAATGCATTAAAGCATGCACGAATGACTCGCGATATTTTAGGCGCAAGTGGAATCACCTATGAATATCAATGCGCTCGACACATGCTAAATTTAGAAAGTGTTAATACCTACGAGGGCACCGAAGATATTCACAGGCTAATTTTAGGCGAATACATTACAGGGATTCCCGCATTTAAATAAAGAAATCCAAAAACGTCACCGCCATTGGGTCTGATGAAGCAATAGTGATCGCCAACCAAAACCGAAAATTCTGAAATTGAGATTGGGCTCTTTTTTTTTGTACTATTCTGAAACACAATCTGATTTCGTATAAACTTATTGCGCTGAAGCAAAGTTATACGCTGATCTAAACTGTAGGCACCAAGCACCCGGTTTTACAATTGCACCCTCGTTATTCAGGGGGCTCATATGGGTTTTAAGCGATTATTTCTGTATACGTTTTTTGCAGCCGCGACCATTGTATCATTTCAAAACTGTGGTCAACCTGGTTCGCTCGGACTACAGGTGCAGTCAGATTTAACTAAAGTAGACGTGGCAAATGATACGTCTGGTTTAGTTGATATATCTGATGTAGTGCCGCCCACTACCGTAGCTCCACCATCTGATATTGTGGTTCCTCCAGGCGCAGTGCCTAATCCTGGGACAATTGTTGCGGGAACTACACCTCCAACCACAAACCCGCCGACAACAACGCCCCCTACGGCAGCTCCTCCGGCATCGGCTCCACCTAAGGCTCTTCCCGTAACGTTGCCTCCCGTTTTGGTCCCTCCAACCACGGGATCAGGCGGCGGATCTCCTGGCACAGGAACTAAAAAAGTTTGTTTACATCATAAAGATGATGACCATAAACAGGGTGGAAAAATTGAAGATAAAAGTCACACCGATGTTTATAAGCATGATGATGATGATCACGACCATGTTGCTAAAAAAGGCGACGATAAAGATGACGACTGTGACGACGATCATGATCACATAGCTAAAAAAGACGACGATCACAAAGAAGGTAAAAACGAATCCTGCGGTAAAGAAAACGATGACGATGATAGAGACACAAAAAACGTTGTCACGGCTGATGATGATGGAAATCTTAGTGGAGCTAGCGTTAGTTGCGGTGATTTAGCTCGGATAAAGTTTCCACTAGTTAAAAACTCTGAATTAGATTATTTTGAAAACTTACGTGGACTATTGAAAATTGAAAACAGAAGCGAAGTGAGTGGTAAAAACTTTCGTGGTATTTTAATTTTAAATAATATTAAAGGAGTCGGAAAACTCGAAAACATTAGAAGTCTTTTTGCTAGAATCAATGCTAAGACGATTAACAGTCTAGATAATTTTAGAGCCTTGTCATTGATCGATTCGAATTCTATTGAAACCATTAGCAATTATCGTGGAGTCGCATGCGTAGTTGCGAATTCAGGTCCGATTGAAAACTTTCATGGAATCTTAGAAATTAAAGGAAATGTGAAATCGGTTAAAAACTTTCGTGGAATTTTGCGTGTTACCGGATCTGTCGGGGATATTGAAAATTTCCGCGGGATATTAGAAGTTTCAGGCACAATTAAATCTAAAAAAGATGTGAAAGTTAGAATAAAATAGAACTCTTAAGCGATTTTACATCACTTCAAAAAAAAAGAGAGAGACCAGGTCTCTCTCTTTTTTTTTAATTAAATTCTAATTGTATCTTAAAAGACTAACCAAATTCAGTTTGCCACCGCTCACAGTTTTCCCCTGCAGCGCAGGTATCGCAGTCGCTGATTTAATAATGGCTTCTTTTACTTCGGCCATAGTTTTATTGGGATATTGAGCCCAGTATAAAGCTGCCGCGCCAGAAACGTGCGGAGCAGCCATACTGGTGCCATCCCAGGTTGCCAGAAAAGGAATTGGCTGATCTGAGTATTTAGCGCCGACGACCGTGCTAAAAATTTTAACGCCAGGAGCGCCGATATGAACTGTCTTGGCTCCATAATTTGAAAACGTACCCAATTGATTTTGCGAATCAATTGCGGCCACGCTGATGATATTAGAAATGGCATAGCTCGCCGGGTAAGCTGGCGCTTTAGAAGTATCATTGTCATAACCTTTGCCATTAATCCCGTTGCCGGCGGCCACTATAAACAACACCCCTTTGGATTCCGCATACTGAATGGCTTCTTGCAGAGCTTTATTTTCTGTTGCCTCCTTGGGATCTTCGCCGACTGAACCCCACGAGTTATTCAAAATTTTGGCACCGTTGTCGACGCCGTATCGAATGGCTTTGATTGCTGCTGAAGTCGAGCCACTGCCTTTGTCCGAAATAAATCGTAGCGCCATAATTTGAGCATTTGGCGCCACACCAGATATACCAATCCCGTTGTTACCTTTTGCCGCGATATTTCCAGCGCAATGAGTGCCGTGTCCAGGGTTTCGGCCCATTAAAGCGACTTGCCAAATCGGCGCCGATTTATCAAAAGGCAAAGGATCATTGTCTACAAAATCATATCCGACAACGTCGTCGACATATCCATTGCGATCATCATCAATGCCATTATGGGCACGGTTTTTACCTTGAGCATCCATTCCGGTTTCGCCGGGGTTTTTCCACATGTTGGCCATCAAATCGGGGTGAGTATAATCCACTCCAGAATCAATAATTCCAACAATTATAGTTTTATTGTTTTTTGCCTGGACCCACGCTTGAATGGCGCCCATATCCAGCATGCCCCATTGTTTTCCAACAAGTGGATCTTGTCCTGGCAAAGAGGCCGGAGCAATCGGGATTGGAGGATTGTCACTGCCTGGACGTGCAGTCAGTAATTGAGGATTCGCTTTTAAGAACTCCATTACCTGTGCTCGTTGATCAGTGCTTTGCAAATTTCTATTTTCGATAAGTCCCAATGCATAGTCAGGTTGGATATACTCTATATTTGAATTTTTCATCATTGTAGCCGCATCAGCCCTAGCCCCCGATACTTTGACGAGCTGGTCTGTGATAACTTCTATTTTCTGACCGCGTTTCGCCGTTGACGACAGTATCGAGTTTTGCAGAGCCTGTTCCATCGCCTGACTCGATTTATATTTTATTAAATAACTTGATTCTGTGGCATTGGACAGTGACGTCATTGCCATTGCTAAAAAAAATAGTGCTTTCATACCCCTCCTTGGAGTCCTTGTGATCCTGTTCGGCAACACCGTGTTGTCGAATTTTTAAAAAGGATCAAAGTCGAGCTCTATTACAAATTGAAATCACGCCAATGTCTAAGGAATTTTGCATTATAATCAGGCAGTTCTGTTTTTTATTTGTAAAACGAGTGCTTTTTGAAGGGAATTTTTAGATTCGTATTGTGAGGTGTGTCGCAGGAGTTAAACCCGCAGTTTTGCAAATAAAGTTGTCATGAAACTAAAATTAAAGTAACCATTATATGTCTAGATGAAAACGAGGTGAAAGTATGGCCGAAAAAAGTGTCGACGAAATGTCACGATCTTTTGCGTTTACAACAAAGTTGGAAGCCATCGTAGCTTGGGGGCGAAAAAACGCTTTGTGGCCACTTCCCTACGGAACCGCCTGTTGCGGTATTGAACTCATGAGTGTGATGGGTCCTCGTTATGACTTGGCCCGATTTGGTGCTGAAGTCGTGCGATTTTCCCCGCGACAAGCAGATCTTTTGCTGGTGGCGGGAACGATCACAGAAAAAATGGCACCGATATTGGTGCGAATTTACGAACAAATGTTAGAACCAAAATATGTATTGTCGATGGGCGCGTGCGCTAGCTCGGGTGGATTTTATCGTGCCTATCATGTTTTGCAGGGCGCTGATAAAGTTATCCCGGTTGATGTGTATGTTCCAGGATGTCCTCCGACACCAGAAGCTGTTTTGGATGGCGTGATGTTGTTGCAGCGAATGATTGCCAGCAATCAGCCGCGACCTTGGCGCGATAACTGGAAGAACCCATATGAGTCTCTTCAAATCAAAGCGGGGCCCAATGAATAAAATCGAAGAATTAAAAAGTGATTTAGACAAACATTTTAATACAAATCAGTATCGTTTTACTCATGCTGTAGGCGACGACATTTTAGAAGTTCCAAAAGATGATTTAGTGCCGATGCTGCGGCATTTGAAATTGAATCAGAAATTTGATTTTCTGATGGACGTTTGTGGTGTTGATTTTCCTGAACGTGAAAAACGATTTGATGTTGTGTATGCTTTGTTTTCATCTCGAGATGGGCGCCGATTGCGAGTGAAAACTCAGCTTGCAGAAGGTGAACATGTAGAAACGGCAACAAAATTGTGGAAAGGCGCGGACTGGTTCGAGCGCGAAGCTTACGATATGTTTGGTATTCGTTTTCACGGCCACCCAAATTTAAGAAAAATTTTAACTCACCATCAATTTGTTGGTCATCCTTTGCGTAAAGACTACGAAGCGGATCGTCAGCAGCATTGCAGTGAGGTTCTTCCTGTGCATTTTGACAATGATGGGGATGAACGCGGCGATGTTTTGAACGATAACTTAGTGCCGATTAACATTGGCCCTTCACATCCGGCTATGCATGGAACATTGCGAGTGATGGCCGAACTGGATGGCGAAACAATTGTGCGTGCAAACTGTGAAATCGGCTATTTGCATCGCTGCTTTGAAAAAATGGCAGAAACCCATCCTTACAATCAAGTGATTCCTTACACAGATCGTTTGAATTATTGTTCGGCACCGATGAATAATGTCGGCTATTGCAAAACTGTTGAAAGATTGCTTGGAATTGAAATTCCTCCAAAAGCACAAGCCATGCGTGTGATATTATGCGAATTATCCCGAGTCATTGATCATATTATTTCTGTTGGCACGGGCGGTGTGGATTTGGGCGCGTTGACTGCATTTTTCCATTTGTTTACCTACCGAGAAAAAGTGTACACGCTGTTTGAACGCCTATGCGGTGCTCGATTAACGGTTTCGATGACTCGAATTGGCGGCATGGCCCAAGACGCGCCAGATGGTTGGTTTGACGAAGTGATGGCGTTTTGCAAAGAAATGCGTGCGGGTGTGGATGAAATTTCACGACTCATGATTGACAACAAAATTTTTATTAAACGAACCCAAGGTGTTGCGCCCATATCTGCTGCAGACGCTATCAATTGGGGATACACCGGGCCCCTGCTACGTGCCTGCGGTGTGAACTTGGATCTTCGAAAAACGTCGCCGTACTATGGCTACGATGGTCTTAACTTTGATGTCCCCGTGGGAACTAATGGCGATATTTACGATCGTTATTTAGTGCGCATCGAAGAAATGCGCCAAAGTTTAAAAATTATTGAACAAGTGTGCAAAAATGTTCCTGGCGGTGATTTTACGGTCCGGGACAAAGGCATTGTTCTGCCCGAAAAGAAAGACGTATACGGAAATATTGAAGGACTAATGAATCATTTTATGTTGGTGATCAAAGGCCTACGTCCTCCGATTGGTGAAGTGTACGATGCAACCGAAGCTGCCAATGGCGAGCTTGGATTTTATTTAGTCAGCGATGGTTCGGCTAATCCCTATCGCTTGAAAGTCAGACCACCTTGTTTTGCCATTTACCAATCGTTTCCATCTTTAGTTAAAGGAACGATGTTAGCTGATGCGATTGCGACGGTCGCAAGTATGAACGTTATTGCCGGCGAATTAGATCGATAGGAGATATAGATGTTAGAACCTGTAAAAGCTCAGTTTAAACTTTCAGCCGAGGGCCTGGCGACAGTCAAAAAAGAACTCGCTCGCTATGAAGTCAAAGAGTCCGCGATTATTCCAGCACTGTATGTAGCGCAAAAAGAAAACAAGGGTTATATTACAACGGATGTGATTCATCATTTAAGCCAAGTGATGGATCTTCCCGTCAGTAAAATCAATGAAGTTTTTAAATTCTATACTATGTTCAATCAAAAACCAGTGGGCAAACATCACGTTCAAGTGTGCACGAATATATCGTGTGCGCTTGAAGGTGGTCGTGAATTAACGAATCATATTTGCCACGAATTAGGTGTGCATTTGGATCAGATTACCACGGATGGACGATTTACTGTTTCTCGAGTTGAATGTTTGGGATCCTGCGGGACCGCGCCAATGATGCAAGTAAACGATAAGTATTATGAAAATCTTACGCCGGAATCGGCGATGAATATTTTGCGAGGAATGAAATAATGGAAACAAAATTATTATCCGAATTTTATCATTTGGATGAGTTTCGCTTCTTAGATGGATACAAAAAACACGGCGGTTATGTAAATTTGGAAAAAGCATTTAAAATGCAACCGCAGCAAATTATAGACGAAGTCAAAGCCAGTGGCCTGCGCGGTCGCGGTGGTGCCGGCTTTGCGACGGGAATGAAGTGGGGATTCTTGCCAAAGAATAATGAACCTCGCTATTTAGTTTGTAATGCCGATGAAGGCGAGCCAGGAACATTCAAAGATCGCCTAATGATGGAGCGAGCTCCGCATCAACTAATTGAAGGCATGATAATGTCAGCCTATGCGATTGGCTGTAAAAAAAGTTACATCTATGTTCGCGGTGAATACCATTACCCGATTCAAGTTCTAGAGCAGGCTTTGCAAGAAGCCTACAGGGCCGGATTTTTAGGAAAAAATATTTTAGGTTCTGGTTTTGATCACGACATGGACGTGTACCGTGGTGCGGGCGCTTATATATGCGGTGAAGAAACGGGTATGTTGTCGTCCCTTGAAGGATTAAAAGGCCAACCAAAATTGAAGCCGCCATTTCCGGCAGTTAAAGGCTATTTGCAAAAACCTACGATTGTGAACAACGTGGAAACATTGGCCGCTGTTAAATATATTATTCGTGATGGCGCCGCTGCTTATAAAAAGTTCGGAACTGAAAAATCTGCGGGAACAAAATTATTTTCACTAAGTGGAAATGTACGTAAGCCAGGTAATTATGAAGTGAACTTGGGTTATTCTTTGAATGATTTAATTAATAACGAAGGCGGCGGGATGAAGCCCGGTCGTAAATTAAAAGCGGTTATCCCGGGCGGCTCGTCGGCACCGGTATTAACGGCGGACGAGGCAATCAAAGCGACCATGGATTACGAGTGCCTCGCGCAGATGGGAACTATGTTAGGTTCTGGCGCGGTGATCGTGATTGATGATTCGCAATGTATGGTCGATATGTTGGGAATTTTGATGCATTTCTATCATCATGAATCCTGTGGTCAGTGCACTCCGTGCCGCGAAGGTACTGGTTGGCTAAACAAAATTGTGCATTCTATTTTGGATGGCAAAGGTCGCCTTCAAGATATCGATTTATTGGTAAAGGTTGCAGACAATATGAAAGGCCGCACAATTTGTGCCCTTTCCGATGCAGCGGCGCTGCCGGTGCTTAGCTTTGTATCTAAATTTAGAGATGAGTTTGAGTTTTACGTACGCGAAGGTCGATCAAAAGTGAGAGGAAACTTCTATGC
>JAYTTH010000115.1:0-2294 GCA_043745515.1 Pseudobdellovibrionaceae bacterium
CCTATCAAACTTTTCCGGACTTTGTCTATAGACTTGATCAATGAAATTGAAAAGATTTTTCATATGCGGATGAACAGAATAGTGAGAGATTTTTTGTTCAAAAAAGTGATCAAAATTGGCACGAGATTTGATTATCAAAGATAATAAATGTTTCTCAGCCTTCGGAGCCGATTTAATTTGAAATGTTGCCTCGGGCGAGGCCGCTTTTGGCATCGAATTTGAAACAGCCGATGCCGCCGCCCCTGCTCGATTCGACAAGTCTGCCGCCTTTGCCGCACTGGTGGCGACGCTAGACGACTGGCTGGCCTTGGCTAAAACCGTGTCTCGTAGCCAGTTTTTTTCAACATTCATCAGCGGCGCCAACTGGTCCACATACAATTTTCGATACTGAAAATCAGGAACTACTTCCAATACTTTCTTTAATTTATTAGCGATCTGAATCTTCTCGCTCGGCTCGCCGCCAAAGCCAATTAACCATTCCATAAAAATAAGATTCATAAGATCAGGTGATCGGTCAATTAGCCGACCCAATTCTTCGGCACCTTTTGCTTTTACAAAGTCATCAGGGTCCATATTGTCCGGCAGAATAAGACCCCTTGGATAAAGGTCCTGCTCGAGCAGTAATGACAGACTACGCTCTGCCGCCTCTTTACCCGCCCTATCTCCATCAAAAAGGACCACTACATTGCGTGTCAGGCGCTTTATCACCCTCGCGTGATCCGTGGTTAAAGCCGTCCCCATCGTAGCAACAGCGTTACGAATCCCATTTTGGTAAAGTGAAATCAAATCCATGTAGCCCTCTACAATTATAATTTGGTCTTGCGATCTCACATGCCGAGCGGTTTGCTCTAGTCCGTAAAAAATTTTACCTTTTTGAAAAACTTGAGTTTCTGGAGAATTTAAATATTTAGGCTCACCCTGAGCTAGGATTCGGCCGCCAAACGCCAATACGTCCCCCATGGAATTGGTAATTGGGAAGATCAATCGTTCGCGAAAAATATCATAGTAGCCAGACTCTTTGGTTTTCTTTTTAACAAGGCGTGCGTCTTCAGCTAGCTCAAGGGAATGCCCTGTTGATTTTAAATGCTGAGCCAAGGCTTCCCATTCTGGTTGGCTCCACCCAAGACGAAAGAGCTTAACGGTCTCTGCGGACAATCCGCGTTTAAGCAAGTATTGCCGAACAACACTGTCTTTGGCCGCTGTCTCAAGATTTTGACTAAAATAGCCCAAAGCCATTTTGTTTAGTTTTAATATTTCTTTTTTTCGCGCCTGGGCCCGATCCTCTAAATCAGAGGAGGTATCCTTGGGCAAGGCAACCCCAGCCCGATCGGCAAGATATTCCACGCATTGCGGGAAAGACATCCCCTGGTATTGGCTTAGAAACGTGAAAATATTTCCTGATTTCTGACAACCAAAACAGTGATAGACTTGCTTGGCTTCCGAAACGGAAAAGCTCGGCGTTTTTTCTTTATGATCTGGAAATGGACATCGCCCCATCAAACCAGAACCCGACGACTTTAATTGGGTGTATTGTGAAATAATGTCGACGAGATTATTGGATTCTTGTACTTGCTCGATAAATTCTTGAGAAAATTTCATGTTCTCCCAAAAGAAGGCAGTCGTTATCGACTAAGATAACTTCTGTTTAATAATTTCACTTACAGTCTTGTTATCGGCAGCACCAGCTGTTTTAGCCATAACTTCTTTCATGACCATTCCCATTTCTTTAATTGTTTTGGCCCCAGTTTTTTGAATAATTTCAGCAACGACATTAGCGATTTGATCTGCTGTCATTTGAGCTGGCAAATAAGTTTCTAAAACTTTTAATTCTGTTACTTCTTTGTCGACTAAATCCTGGCGAGAAGCCGCTTTGAATTGTTCGATGGATTCTTTTCTTTGTTTAACTAATTTTTTAATTACGCCCAGCACATCGTCACTGGTGATCGCGTTGGGACGAACTTCCACTTCTTTGTATTTGATTGCCGATTGCAAAAATCGAATCGCATCTAGCCGGACAGAGTCCTTGGCGCGCATCGCTTCTTTCATATCAGACATCAATTTTTCACGGATTTCCATGAAGCCTCCCGAAGTGGATTGTCATTCGTTTGTTATAACGAAACTAGATCTTTGAGCTAGTCTCGCATTTTCGCTTTTTTAAGGGCGCGTTTACGTGCAGCTATAGATTTTTTCTTTAGTCGTACGCTTGGTTTTTCGAAGTGTTCTCGTTTCTTAACTTCTGAAAGGATGCCTGCTTTTTCGCACGACTTTTTAAATTTTCTAAAAGCCGATTCAAA
>JAYTTH010000116.1:0-8415 GCA_043745515.1 Pseudobdellovibrionaceae bacterium
TGTTTAGAAACAGAACCGTCGCCACCTCCATGGATATCGCTGACAGCATGATATCTTCCGTGAGCATAGACAAAGCGAACTGATCGGTCTGTGTATCGAGGCATATGCTCGTAGCTAACGATCGTTCCATGCATTGAAGATGGATTCAAAGAATTGATTGCCGGATTCAAGTGTGACAAGAAAACACGCGACGACGGATGTTGAGGATTGTCACTTACAATTAAATGAGTTTTCAAACGACGCCGTGCTAGCTCAGAAAATCTTTCCCCAACAACTCTGGGAATGGTTCCCGCAAAGCCAGTGTCGACCAAATGAATGTCCTTACCATTTAGCAATTCGTGTTCAGAAATTCCATTTTCATTCAGATACTCAAGGATCAAAGGGTCACGCATATTCCCTCGGGAAATATTTAAAAGTCGAATCCGATTAGCATCAGGAGTTCCTTGGGTAACCAGTCGAGCCACGTCGTATAGATATTCTGAATCGCGCGCTAGAAAATAAATTTCACCTTTATAGAGTTCTAGGAGTTCGGCAACAAATGAAAAATGCGCTTTCTTCAATACCTGCCAATCAGATCCTAAACCAGGATACATTTCAGGAGTTAGATCCATGATATCGATGCGATCCAAATAAGATTCCCATTTGCCGCCCGGGTCCTCAAATGTCGCTTTTTTGATCGATTTCGCTGACACATCCATGTGGAAAATACTTAGACAGATCGCCAAAATTAGGTGCGCAGGAACGAAGAGTCTCGATAGCATTACCTTCAAATTCAATTTAACCTCCTAATGGGGCGGATCTGGCTTGAACGTTTCAAAGAGCGGTCCAGAGACGACTATTTTTTGAAATATCGGTCGCCCATGTACTCACAGCACTAAGCTTAAGTGGAGCAGTATTGGGAAAGAAACTAATGCTGGAGTCCTTTCTTCGCCCACAGGAAACTTTCGGTGCCCAGCCCGTACGAATTGAAGCCCAGCATCACCTCGAAGATTTTTATCAAAAGTTGGACTTCAAGGCCGTATCACTTTCCTAGGAAGAAGATGGCATACTTCATGTGGAAATACTGAGGCCCTGTTAGGCTAAACGCCATTGGCATCAGTGGAGCAGATTCAGTGGTTGGCTGCTTTAGAAGCCCTTGATAAATTGCCAACGTGAAATCACAAAATCCAGCGATGAAAAGCTGGATTTTAATTTCGATCCGGTTCATAGAGCTTTTTAGACCATTCTATTTTCCAATCGTCGAATAGCAGTTGCAACCGTAGTTCTGGGCAAACCAAGTCGTTGACTGATTACCCGCGATCCCAGTTTTTCCTCAAATCTCATTCGCGCCAACTCAGCGATATCGAGACTTTGCTTTTTCCAAAGGATCTCGTAAATTCGATTTACTGTAAGCCCATTTGGTTCGAGTACCTTGGCACAGCCCCTACCAATTTAAATCAACCCGCCGAAAGCGGGTTTTTTTATGCTTAAAATGTTGAAAAAATCAGAAACACTCTCTTCAGGTTTTGAGATGATTTTAATTCGACGTGATTCCTAACCAGGAAGCTTCTAAGTTTTAGTTGGCCTTTTCTTTGCATTTTCAAATATTGATGTCATCGAATAACAAGAGATTTAACAGAAGTTCAATGACTGTCAAAATTTTTGACGGTCGTCAATTTTTAAACGGGCGCACAATGTATTCTACTTTTGTGGCTATTTTATTTTTGGCTCTGTCTGCCTACGCATCTGTTTCTAAAGCCGTCTCGGCGTCTTGCAAAGCCATTTACAGCGGGTCTGCCACTCAAGCTCTTGCTCCTCTTCGGCAGGCACTGGGTTCAAATTTTTCAGATTTTCCGAAGAGGAGCATTTGGGTCTCTTATCCTTTGCAAGAATCTATAACTCAAAAGCTTGTAAATTCACTATTGCTATTGAATACAGCCGAAAGAGCGCAAGCAGTATATGAACTTAAGCAAGCTCCGCCAAAAGATGAGAGACTATTGAAAAGTCTTTTGCTGGCCCTTTACGATCTTCCGACTTGGGAAACATTTTTTAAACAATTTACACAACAACCCTTATTGAACGATAGCTTGGTTAATTCGCTAGTTCCAGTTCTTCGCCATATGCCTACTGAGTTGCGAGATCATTTTTATAATAAAATTCGTCCAATCTATACTTCATTGAGCAAAAAAAACTTTACCTGGTTTCCTTTCCGCAGGGAGCTGCGGCTGGCTCCGAAAAGATCCGTCGATGCGTTCGTTCAGCATACAATGCACGCGGATGAAATGATTTTACATGATTTTCAAGAATCTGGTGACCCACTTAAAGCGTTTCAAAACTATCTTGATTTTTCCAAACAAAAGCTTTTTGTAGATTCGAACAAAGGAGCTTACCAGGCCGAAGATGTTTTGACTGTAGGCCGTTCAATCCAAGCTGTTCTTCGATCCAAGGAATCAGAGCTCACTGATCCTTATATTATAGTGACAGGCAGTTTCCCGAACGGACACGCAGATCTAAATTTTGCCGATTTAGATTTACAGCTCTCAAGTCGTGATCTTACAAAACTGTTTCCAGAAATGAATGCGAATATTAATAAAGCTTTGGCGGTCAAATTTCCTCAAGTGCGTCTTTATTTAGAAGCTATGCGTGCTCAGACAACACCGCACTTTGCAGCCCAAATTAATCCGGTCTTTTTGAAAATAAGCTTAACTAAAATTGAATTGCTGATCTACCCCGCGTTTTCGCCCCTCAATCGTGATCAGGTCCTAATGCCTTTTAATTATGAAGATCCCCGCACGCTCACTCTTGAAGAAAATCAAATCACACGGAAAGTACAACGACTTAGAGGAAACCAGGATCATGAAAGGCCTGAACTAAGCGTATGGGTTGCCAATGGTTATCTAGGCATTCCGGCACCCAGCCGCTGGCTAGAAAATCCCTACAGCGAGCCAGAAACTCAAGCCCTCGTGGAACAATCCCTTCAATTGACCGAAAAAGAGCGTCTTGAGTTGCTGCAAAAAATGCAAAGGGCCCCGCCAAAGGATAAAAATGTTGAAAAGATTTTTCGCTTGAGCCTCTTTGACGAAAAAGCTTGGCTTGATTACTTTGCTGATTTTTCAAATAAGCCGCAAGCCAACGATGCTCTCTTTAATGCGTTGGTTCCCATATTTTCAAAAATGCCTCAAACTTTACGATCTGTACTTCTGGAAAAAGCACATGAGGCCTATCCAAAAGCTAAGCGCATTAAATTTGTTCGCCGATTTCCAACATTCAAAAAAAGGTTTTATCAATTGGCCCCCAAACGTTCTCTTGATGTTTTGATATCAAACCTTCTTGCGCTCCAAGATGACTTTCGTAAAAAAATTAAAAATGGCGAAAGTGTTCTTCAGGCCTATGAAAACGTCTTGCGTTTTCAAAAACAGAGTGTTTTTTCTGGCTATCCACAAGGGGAATACACTGCTTTGGATATTTTGAAAGCGGCTCAAGCGATCAAATCTGTCATGCACCGGCATGAAAACGTAGATACCGGTTGGAGCATCACAATGGGTGGAAGCTTTCCGAGTGGTCGCGCACGCCTTGAGACATCTGATATAGATATCATGCTTTCAAATTCAAAATACAACGAGTATCTTGAAGAAATGACGACAGAGGTAAATGAAGCCTTGAGAAAAACCAATCCCGAAAGCGGGTTGGAAGTGCACTCTTTTTTTGAAACAACAACAGAGGTTAACGCTGCCATAGTCAGTCCTATTTTTGTTCGCATAAGTGCTGATAAAATTGAATTGATGGTTTACCCACCCATTCGATCTCGTGAACGCGACGCCTATCAACTTTCACGAAACTACAACGCACCCGACGTCTATTTGTTAGACACGAACGAATGATCGGGCAATTCGAGTTCGTCTCAAATTGATAAAATATAAATTCAAAAACTATTAAAAGACTCAGAGTAGACAAAAGAAGCATTCGAGTTCATTGAGGGGTAGCTATTACAATAGGATCGTCCTGTCTGAAGGGGGCCATTTGTATACTATACATTTTGGATAACTTAGATATAATTTTAAAATAGACTATCCTAGTACGCGTATCAAAATAGAACGGGGATTTTTGTGCGAATGCAGAATCGATCACTCACTAAATTTTTTGCAATATCACTGCTCATTGTAATGTCCATTTTTTTTCAAAATTGTTCAAAGCCAGGAGGTTCTGATTCGGAAAATCTGGCGCCCTCGGCACCTACAGATAATTCAACACCTCCGGTGGCTTTACCCCCAAACACGAGCCTTGTGTCCAAAGGAAATCGACTGATTGGTGTAGATATCGTCAATGTGACTGCGGCTAACACATTTACTAAAAATGTGGCTGATGCGAAACTATTGGGTGGCAGCTTTATGCTGTTTGATTTGCAATGGAATCAAATTGAACCAGGATCAGTGAATGCTAGCGATTGCACCGCTGGGACCTACGTAGATCCTTCAAATACTTTAGCTTTGCTGAATGCAACCTTGCCATCAACAGGGCTATCTTTGACGCTCAATTTTAGTCCGTCTACCACTAACATATGGAGCGCGGCCGGATTCCAGGCCAATGATTTAATCGGAAATCCAGCACAGGCAGCGACGCAACTTAAAATGAATTTGATGATTTGTAGATACAACAATGCTCTCGAATTTGTACTTTCAAAATTGACTGATGTTAAAATTATTGGACTTCAAATCGGGAATGAAATTGATTATTTGCCACAAGCAACTGATGTAAATTTTTGGTCCAACTACTGGAGCTTTTTAGCAGGTACGTCGTCTTATGCAAAAACATTAAGAACAAATGCAGTGTTGGCACCCTTGCCAATTGGATTGACCAGCACTCTCCCGGCAGTGATTGGTGACAAAGGCGCGATTATCAAAAGCGGACTTGATAAATTAAATCAAACCCTGGCAGATTATGTGGCCGTGAATTACTATCCATTTTCAGGCGTCGTTGGTTTGCAGTCTGCGGTGGATCAGATTTTACCAAACATTTCAAAACTGGCTGCTCAGGCCAAAGTAAAACCTATTCGCATTCAGGAATTTGGTTGTCAGAGTGGCGCTGTTTCTACAAGTTCGGAATTACTTCAAGCAAGTTGTTTCGGTGCTCTATTTTCAGCGTGGGATAAGTTTTTCTCGAAGATTACTCACATTGAATTTTTAAGAATGACTGACCTTACCCATAGTGATGCCAGTTCACTTGCTTTTAATTATACAAACCCGGCGTCACCGCCAGCAGATTTTGTTGATTACATCGAGACGCTGGGCCTAAAATATTCAGATGGCCGCCAAAAACCAGCCTTCCTTAAAATTCGCTCAGAAATACAAAGCCGCGACTGGTAGTTGTTGTTTAGATTCTAAAAGTTTACTAAACTTACAACCGCTGGGAGGCTACAGATGGTTGAAATAATGCTGGGTGTGTGGACCGTTTGTTTTGTTCTTTCAATGACCGTAGTTGCCGTTAATTTTAATATTACGAAAAAACGACTTCACTCTAGCAAACTTCAAATATTAAATGCAAATTTAGAAAAAATAGATCGGTTTTGGTCCAATAGCCAAGGCGACTTTTGCGAGCGTTTACCTAATTCAATTGAAGAAGATAAAACTAAATATCTTAAAAACGTTTTGCTGACTGGTTTTCTGGGGCTTGGCAGTGTACCGGGATTTGTTTTGTTATTTTTGTTGGTAATTTCATCGCATAAACTGGCGCGATCACGAAAAGAGACCGCCACTTTTTTAAGCGATCTCGCTCAGGTTGAAATTAATGATCTAGAGAAAATCAAAAAAGTCGTTTCTGAAATGAATCAAATCTATTAGAGTTTTCAGATTGTTAACAGGCGGGACTGACCTTGGATAAAAAGCTACTATTCCAAAATTTATCAATAGAAATTGATTTACAGTTGCAGCTTGTGACCGAGGCTGCCCAAAAAACTCTGGATATGGCCACTCATGAAGAAAGTAAGCCGGAAAATAAATATGATACCCGCGGACTTGAGGCTTCCTACCTTGCGCGTGCGCAGTCTGAAAGAGTCTTAGATTTGAAATTAATCCGAAACGGGATTCTAAGTTTGAAAGTTCGTGATTTTGATTCGACACAAAAAATTGCTCTGACAGCCTTGGTTGAGTTGGAATCTAAAGAAAAGACACTCTGGCTGCTTTTGCTTCCCAAAGGAGGTGGACATAGCTTTAAGCATGAGACTATTTTAATTAAAGTAATTACACCGGAAAGTCCAATGGGAAGCCAATTAATTGGAAAATCAGTTCATGATCTTATTCAAATAAAAAATCTAGAGTATTTAATTGTCGGTCTCTATTAGCTGTTACTTTATTTATTTCGAAGATAAAGGTTTATAAAATGTCTTGTCATAGATTTGGAATTAAATTGGTTGTCATAGTGTATACCCAGAGATTCCCGATGGTAGATTGGAAGCTTCGACCAGTGTAGATTGGGGTTTAGATGGTGGGCTAAATGGAAGCCTCCATTGAACAAAATTCGGTTCGCAATTGGTGAAGTAAAGGTATGCGAATGATTTCTCTCGGAATTGTAGTCACAATCATCGTGTAAGAAAAAATTCATAAACAGCAAAATATTCTGACCAATTATCCAGGGCACAAATACATGTGCCAAAAATTGTTTGTAGTCCGAATATAAAAAACAAATTGAAAATAGTATTAAACTTGCTATTTCAAACCGTAACGATATTTTTCTCTCAAGTGGAAGGTGAGCAAAAAGCGATCTGGGTCGATTTTTTAGTAGAGAGACATTGGCTCTGATTAGGTAGAGCAAAATTCGCGTCAAGCCACTGTGCCCCGCCACCAGATGAGCGCCCGTCCAGTCTTTTTCATTGCACGAATTGGGATGGTGATTAACTAGGTGAGGCAAATATAAAAGCGAAACAGGAAGCCCAGTGGTTAGACTGAGCAGGACATTTGTAGACAAATTTCCCACTTTTGAAGTAAAAATGCCCAAATGCAACTGATTGTGATTTATATTTAAACTGATATAGCAGAACAGACCTAAGAGGGGAATGATTGCAATACTGCCAGGACCGATAGGTTTATAAAAACTCGTTAATAAAAAGCTGAGATTTGAAAGTACGATTGATAGACTAAAAAAATCCTGTTTGAATCTTATCACGCGCTATTTTTTAGCATTAATTATAGTAATTCAAGTCATTCTTTTTTGAGTTGCACGATGTTTACAACGCAATCAAATGTGACAATTAAAACAGGAATTGATAAAACAGTCGGATGAAGTTAAGCGAAATCCAGGTACTACTGGCATCACCTGAATATGAAGCCGATGTTTTAGCAGAAATCAAATTCAGGAAATCAGTTTCATTGGTAAAGAAAGATGGTTCCGTTTTTTGGTTACAAGGATCCCGTGATTTTTTTTGGTGGCCCCAATGGCAACTTAACAATGTTCAAAAAGAACGATTTGAATCGATTTCGCAAGCTACGCGATTATTAAAAACACACGGCCGAAACTGGTTTAATATGGATTACAAATGGCACCGCAGGTCAGCTCTTATTCAGGAAGGCTTGCCAAAAGTTAAAACGCAGGATTTCATTCGAGGGGGACCTCCGATTGTGCCGGCATCTTGTGGTGCTTGGTTTTTAGAGGAAAACGGACTGATTAGTTTTTCACTGGAGCCCAGTATTCCTTATCAAAATGGAATCATAAAAATTCCGGATGATATTTTAGCCCCGTCGCGTGCTTATCGGAAACTAGATGAAGTTTTTTTGCGAATTGGAAAGCGTCCAGAACGAACTGAAAAGGTGTTGGATTTGGGAAGTTTTCCGGGTGGGTGGACGTGGGTTCTATCCCACCTAGCTGGGCACGTGGTAAGTGTGGATACTGTTAATCTGGTTGGAAATGTTGCTAAGTTGCCAAATGTTAAATTGTTAAAAAAAGATGCTTTCAAGTTAGATCCCCAAGATATCGGGCCTATTGATTGGTTTTTTAGCGATATAATTTGCGAACCATTGCGACTCTATCATTTAGTTGTTGAATGGCGAAAATCAGGTTTTGTAAATAATTTTATTTGTACAATTAAATTTAAAGGACAAGTTGATTTTGATTTGTTAGAAAAATTCCAATATTTTCCGAATTCGAAAATATTTCATTTAAACGCAAATAAACATGAACTGACTTGGGTTAGCTTAAAATAAGTTCAAAGCTACTGGCCTGGGACTTTGACTCCAGGTCCCACAATGCTTCCTGTGCCATTAGACGAAAAATATCTTAGCGTTAGGCCAGAAGGAATAGTTAAATTAAATGTGTTCAATGAAATTACAGTGCCTGGAAAATTCAATGTAGTTACTACCTAGTTCATAATATAGGACACACTATCTGCCAGAAAAAATGAGCGCACAAGATATGGATCCGCCTGAACTGCTTTCAGGTCCGACTCAA
>JAYTTH010000117.1:0-2289 GCA_043745515.1 Pseudobdellovibrionaceae bacterium
CCTTAACAAAGGATAATAGTATATGACTGGAGCTCAAGGCAGCTTACGCTGTAGTTTTTGTGGAAAGGGCCAGAAAGAAGTTAAAAAACTGATTGCTGGGCCAGGGGTTTATATTTGTGACGAATGCATCGATCTATGTAACGACATCATCGATGAAGAAAAAGAACGGGAAACGTCGTCCAAGGGCACCTTTAAGGTCCCTAAACCAGTAGATATTAAAACTCATCTAGATGATTACGTAATTGGTCAAATGCAGGCAAAAAAATCTTTGGCTGTCGCTGTCCACAATCATTACAAACGAATAAATAATATTTCGCCTGGCAAAAAAGCGTCGGATGTGGAATTGCAAAAATCCAATATCCTCCTGGTGGGACCAACTGGATCCGGCAAAACCCTACTTGCCCAAACTATTGCAAAGATTCTAAATGTTCCCTTTGCCATGGCAGACGCGACCACATTGACCGAAGCTGGCTATGTAGGCGAGGACGTTGAAAACGTGGTTCTAAACCTGCTGCAAGCGGCAGATTACGATGTAGAACGAGCTCAAAAAGGCGTTATCTATATTGATGAAATAGATAAAATTTCTAGAAAATCAGAAAACCCTTCGATTACTCGAGACGTTTCAGGCGAAGGCGTTCAACAGGCTTTGCTAAAAATTCTAGAAGGAACCGTTGCGAACTTGCCTCCAAAAGGTGGACGAAAACATCCACAGCAAGAATTTATTCAAGTCGACACATCCAATATTCTATTTATTTGCGGCGGCGCTTTCGGTGGTTTAGATAAAATTATTGAAAACCGCACGTCAAACAGAACAATGGGTATAGCGGCCGATATTAAAACCGGAAAAGAAAAAGAGTCCGATGTTAATATACTACAAAGCGTAGAACCCGACGATCTAGTCAGATTCGGAATGATCCCAGAATTTATAGGGCGACTTCCAGTCATGGCAGTTTTGGATCCATTGTCAGAAGATGCGTTAATAGACATTCTAATACGTCCAAGAAACGCCATAACAAAGCAATACCAAAAACTATTCAACTATGAGGGCATAGATTTAAAGTTCACAGAAAAGGCATTAAAGGCAATTGCCCAAACAGCCATCAAGCGCAAAACCGGCGCCCGAGGTTTAAGGGCCGTGCTAGAAACTGCAATGCTGGACATCATGTTCGATGTCCCGTCAAAAGTGAATTTAAAAGAGGTTTTGATAGATGACAATGTCATCTTCACAAAAGCCCAACCAGCCCTTGTATTCAAAACAGAAGAAGAAATCAAAAAAGCAAAAGCAGCCGCATCCGACCCTGCGGAAAGCGCATAAGGTCGATCTAAAAAACAAAAAAACACGCTAAAACGGATGGCAACCCCATCCGTTTTTCATTTCAAAACTAAAAGGCCCCCGCGCTTTTAGGCCCGCCCCGTCTAAGACACTTTTTTGTTGTTGTGATTTCGGCGCTCACTTATCAGGTGAATCATATCTTCGTAATCTGTTTTTCTTATTGGTTTTGGATAGAAATAAAGATTATTCATTTTCAAAAATCTCAGTTTTAAATCAAATTCAGGCGGATAAAACACGACGATCGGAAACTGCGTATTGAGACTAATAAGGTCCTCGAACAAAGAACTTTTAATAAGTTCCGCATCGCTGGCATCTAAAATCATAGCGGATAAAGGATAGTGAAAAAGATTTTTAGCGTCCATTAAACCTTGTGCTTCTAAAATTTTAAACTTGTCTTGTTCGAGTTTATTCGCCAGGAAAGAACGAAACGAGTTTTCCTGACTGACGATAAGAACTTTAGCTTCAGGTCCGATATCTAAGTCGGAGGTAGATTTTGGAAAATGAAGAAAAAATGTGGTTCCTGTTTTATAATTGCTATCGAAGGTCATACTACCATGATGAATCTTCATAATCTTTTCTGAAAGGTAAAGACTTAAACCCACGCCTTCACCGATATCCCGAGTCGTAAAAAACGGAGTAAAAATTTTATTTTTCACTTCTTCTTTCATTGGAATGCCGTTGTTGTTAATTGATATAACATATTCGCCCAAAACATCTTCAGACCGGATGGTTATTATTTTTGGAGCTGGCGAACTTTCAATCGCCGTAATAGCATTTTTCATTAAATTTGAAAGAACTTGTTTTATATAAACTGGGTCACAAACTATTTTAACTTCTGTTAAATCGATATATAAACTAATATGCCTATACGGTTGACTAAGGTTAGTGGTTTGAGTAGTAAAAGTAGTGGCAAAACCAAAGTACCCAAAAACGCTGTTAGAGTTCGTTGCGCAGTT
>JAYTTH010000118.1:0-8396 GCA_043745515.1 Pseudobdellovibrionaceae bacterium
GCTAGTCCTGCAGGTAATTGGTGGTCTTTGGATCAAAAAAATTGTTACAATAAAAGTATAGTCAAAAAAGGAATTTTGGATTATGAAAAGCTCTTTGGTTCTTACCTTGCTACTTTTAGTCACTTTTAAAGCTTTCAATTCGAATGCTATTGTCGATATGAAAAATGCGAACTATTCAAATACCTGGGTCGATTTTGAGCTAGAAGGTACGGGGTTTGATTTAAAACTAGAACGGACGTATAACAGTCGAACGCTTTTTAATGGCATATTTGGTTTTGGCTGGTGTACAAATTTTGAAACTAAACTCGAAGTCACGGCCGAGAGTAATTTAAAGGTTCGCGAATGCGGTGCGGGTGCTGAAATTGTATTTTCACCTCGTGAAGTGGGTAAACAAGAAGTCGAAAAAGTCATCGATTTCATTATTGGCAAGCTCAAGGCTGAAAAAGCGACTGGGCGAAACGATGAATTTTACAAAAAGAAAAAAGAAGAATTATTTGAATATGATGATCTAAGAGCCGAACTGGCTAAGCAGCACGGTTGGGTGACTAAAGTGGCTGACGGAACCAAGTTTATGGCAAACGGAAAAGAAGTTGAAAATATAATATACAAAACTACTTACTATGAACGCACCCTGCCCGACGGATCCAAACAGCGCTTCAATCCTCTGGGACAAATGACTTACATGTATGACAAAAATGGTAATATGCTGAAGTTAGATTATGATAAGGCAGGCTTATTAAAAGAAGTGGCTGATGGGAACGCAAGAAAATTGAATTTCAAGTACTATTCAGCGAATAAAAAAGTAGAACAAATTTTGGGTCCAAACGGTCTTAAGGCGGAATACCAGTATATAAATACCGATGATTTAGCTTTTTCCAAAGATTCTAAAAAATACGCTACGAAATATTCCTATGATGATTTGCATAATTTAACAAAAGTAGTTTTCACCGATAACTCAGTCATTTATATTAAATATGATCAGAATAACGATTGGGTAATTGGCTTTACAGATCGTGATAAATGTAATGAAACCTACAACTATGAGGTCGATAAAAAAGACCCTAAAGGACATTTTTGGTCTACGGTGAAAAAAGTATGTGGCAAAGAAACTGTGGCGCAAAGTCGCTACGAATTTTGGCACAAGCAAAAACCAAATGGCGAATTTGTTCTTTCCCGAGTCCTTTCAAAAGAAAACGACAATGAAACAGATATTTCGTATCATGAAACCTTTGGACGACCGACATCTATCAAGAAAAACGGTGACAAATTTGCTTACGAATACACACCAGACGGCCTGGTTAAATCAAAGGCTACAGCCAACAACAAGCTTATTTTTGAATATAACAACTCCTTAAAAAAACCGTCCAAAGTGATCGTCGAAATGTTAAATGAAAAGGGTAAAAAAGTATCCACTAAATACACAACGTTTCAATATGATACTAAGGGTAATTTAAGTTTAGCAGAGAACTCAGACGGGCAAAAAATTGAACTATCCTACGACACTCGTGGTAGAATTACTAAGATAGTAGATCAGGCCAAAAAGGTTGTAAAACTCGAATACGAAGAGAAATACAACAAACCGGTAACTGTTTCGCGACCAGGGCTGGGGTCTATAAAGGTAAGCTATAAGCCAAATGGGGATATTAACAAAGTGGATAGTAAAGAAGGACCCAGTGTTGCTATGCAAGTTGCCAGCACCTTTAACACGTTGTTAGATATTATAGCGCCAGCAACGCAAGAATTATTTTTATAGGAGTAAGTAGGATGAAATACTTAGTATCGATAGTGATGGTTTTATTGATGGTTAATTTGTTTGCGAACGCGCAATCGGCTGCAGATAAAGCAACGCCACTAGATCCGGGCGCAACAGCTGTTCCTATTGATCCAGCTACAATTGAAACCAAACCGGATCCAAACTCGCATTATGCAAAGAAAACGATTCCTGGGCGCGATGCAGGTGCCACACAGGGTGGGCGCGCACCATGTGATAAAAATGGAAATGGGAATTGCAATCCTTCGCCAAAGACAACTGTTACCAGCCGCAAAGGTGCGAAAGGCAAGGGCACCGGTGCAAAAGTTGACCCTGCGGCGACAACTAAAACAGGCAATCAAACTCAGTAAATTAAATCAGAATTTTTCCCGACACCAAATTATCGATGGTGTCGGCATGCTGCCTTCGAACAGCATTCTTAATGGCTAGCTCACTGCGAGCGGCAAATTCATTTAACACATCAGTATAGCGAGTTTTGATGGTGGCTTTGACGGCGCCACCGGCAAACACGCGCGTGACTATAAAGGGATTATTTTCGCCCCAGTCTTCTGTTTGAATATGGAAGCTTGTGCCTTTGACCGTGATATCGGAATTAAATCCCTTTTGCATGGGGCTCAATGTAAAGGAAAATTTAGGGTTGGGCAACAGGGATAGGAAAATTTAGAAACAATTTTTTGCTTAAGAATCCGTCTTGTATTTAAAAAACGGACAAGAGCTTGTTTTAGATGCACCGTCGACCATACAAGACTCAAGATCCTTGGCATCTTCTTTAGAAAGGCCTTTGCTTGATATCCAAAGTTTGAGCTTTTCTGCCCAGGATTTGCCGGATACATTTCCATTTATTTGTTTTAGAGCCTCCATCAAGTCTTGCGGATTTTCTTTAGCAAGTGATTCAATAAATTCTTTTCTAGGAAATCCATTGACGCTTGAAAGCGACACAGACCTTTCCAATTCACTTAAGAGCCGTGTTCTGTCAGCAGGTAGCATGCGCGAATCTATTTTTATTTGTCCTACAAGTTTTGAATAGCGATCCCGTATGCCCATCGAAATCAGTTGATGATCGCGTTTAAGTCTATTAGCTGTGACTGCGCTTCTGAAGGCCGCAGCACCAGTCAAGGCAGCTAGCCCAATATCAGTCAAGCAGCTCGAATGATCTAATTCTGCAGTAATCTCTAGAGACAAACCATCTGTCTTTAAACTATCCACACGCGAACAAATACTGCTGTCTTTCTTTTGAAATTTTGGCTCAGCACACGATTCTATAATGCTTTTAACAGCCTCGCCTGCTGAAATAGATGTGTTAACGACGCTAGATATGATCTGTCCAATTCGAACGGCTCTTTGGGTAGCCAATCCGAGTTGTGCTAGTTTACCTAACATCAAAGTCGCCCCGCCAAAAAAAATCGTAACTCCGCCTACAACAACAGAATTTGCAATGGATGCGATTTCTTCCCCTTTGCCATATTTAGCGTCTAAATCGCATTGAACCTTTGCGAAGGAAGGGTTTTGATTTGCTTTTTCGTTTAGGATCTTAGAACCAACGCTAGACTGAACTGTTGCGACTTTAAATCTGTAGGCATCATTGTAGTTCCCATCTATTTCAGAGTATGATTTTTGTTCACTTGATATTTTTTTTAATTTTCGGTCGACTACCTGAGCTTGAAAATTGAACGATTTGTCTTTATAAAAAAAGTCTTTCAATTTATCCTTATCAGGAGCTTTTCCGAGGTGATAGTCTTCGTTAATTTTTCCGACAATATTGTATTTCACAAATCCCGCAACCTCAGAATCTTCGGCAAAAACGAATGAATTTTCTAAAACTGCAATTTCGTTATTTAATCTATCAACAGTCGTTTTTGGATTTAATTTTGGATCGACAGGAAAAAGAGGATTTTGCGCCAAGAAAAATTTTAATTCACGCTGTTTTTCGGCGATTTTGACCGCGCTTTCCACAAGAGAATCGACGATTTTTTTTTGTGCAGTAGTGGCATCGTTTTCTAGTGGCGAAGCATCTGCATGCGTTGGAAATACTGAATTGCGATCTTTAAATTGATGAGATTTAATCCTTCCTTTCAGGCCTGGAAATTGGCTTTCAATTTTTTTATTTGCTTTGTCCTGTTCACTATAGGCCGATTGATCGCGAGTGTTCAAGGCGCTCCAATAGTCAAATTGACATTGATTCTGTTTGCTTTGTTCGATGAGTGCTTGGTCAAAATATATATTTGTCATGACTTTCGAACTTAGTGATTGGTTCATGTTGGCAGAAATAGTGGCGCGTGGACATGTTTCCCCCGCAAGGCCAGGCCCAGGTTCCCCTATTGTAGAATTATAATTATCTTTACAATTTCCAACAAATTGATTGAACCAAAATTGATTAACATTTGACCTAAGCCAATCATAGGTTTGTGTTTTTCCCAATTCTGATAACAAAATTAAGAATAAAATCAAAATCCGCATGTAATCTTAATCGGCATAAACTTGTGCGTAGAATCTGGACTATCGCATAGATATTTGAAATTACGCCATTTTTTAATAAATGGGACAAGGATGTGTTTGGAATTTAATTTTAAATACCGATAGCGATGTATGCAATTTTTTAAACTGACATGGATTCTAATTTTTGTCGGCGAGTCCATACTTTCAGCTGGAAAAATCCAGCCCATTCGGGAAACTAGATCCTGTATTACCAGCTTAAAAGCGGCTGTGCATGGAATTTTTTATGATGAGCATGGACATTTGCTCTCAGTAGCACCGTTGCATGACTCAGCTATAGTGGTGGATTCAAATATTTTTATATCAATGGATAAGGTATTAAAAGGCGAGGCCCACAATTCAAATCGAAGAGCGTATGCGTATTTAATAAAATTAAAAAAAACCACTGAGCGTCACGGAGAAAGCTTTCATATTTGGCTCACGAACCAATCAGCCAAAGAAGTCGCTCTAGCACATCATGTGCCAGCCGGAACCCGCATAGTGCCCATTAACGTCTCGAGAGACTCTACCGAATACAAATCTGTAATTAAAAAACTAGAGGAGATGAACGTGGGCGAGCAAAAAACCGGCTCACACAAGGATCGAGAGATTATTTCAGACCTGTTTTTTGCAAAAAAAAGATCTGATTCGACCATACCCACTTTTGCTACGGCAGATAACGGTATAATAAGGCCCCTGTGTATGTTGAACCCAGCATGCGCCAAAATCGTAAGTAACAAAGTACTTATCAAAGATCGGTTTCCCGATGGGTTTGAAGCGACCTTAACAGACTCCTTGGGCAAAAGTCGCACGATAAAGATCATCGCAATTTAGAATAGGTACTGATGGATTCGGACTGAGATTGTACCAATATAACACGTAAATCTTTTGGACACCTGGCTCAACGTCTTAATTCAAGACTTACATTCATAAATACGCAAAGGTGCTCATAATATTAACCTCGTCCTAGTCTGGTGCGTAGAAAATCTAGACTAAACTATAACTTCAAGGTCATTTAAAATGAGAAGGGTCGGAGCGTTTTTTGCTCTGTTAAGTTTACCTAGGGAGACTAATTTGGCTAAATTATATTTTGCAAAAAATCATCAAAGGTCATCTTTATTTGAAGTTTTAAAAATTTACAAAGAAGTGCAATTTATTATTTTTTTCATATTAATAGTTTTTAATTTTTCAATCGCAAATGCTGATGCCGCCTCGGAGGCTGCTGCAAGAATTGAAGCTAGGAAATTGGAATTGGAAAAGAAAAAGAATGAGGCACTAGAAAAAGCGAAGAACCCATGTCCTTCAAATACTACACCGAGTGAATGTGCCGAAAAATCATATGATGCAAATTTCGCATGCAGTGGAATCGTTAGTTTAAAAATTACACCAACACTTAGTGGAATTCCTGTGGCTGAGGAGGTTTCAAATGAAAGAGAGATTAAAGCTTGTCAGTCCACATTGGCGAGGTCTATCAATGCCTATTACAGCAGTAAATGCAAAATCAGCTCTAGCGGCAAAATCAAAGATGACGCGTTCCGAAATGATTGCTCAGCTCTTAGGATTTCTTTAGCCGAAGTTAGACATAGCGCTGATATTCCTGATTTTGCTGGAGACGATCTAAAAGAAAAATGTGACAATATTTTCACGGAAGAAAAAGACAATATTAACGAATGTAAAAAGCTAGATATGAAACAAGCAAATGCTTGTGCAAAGAGCGCCCAAGACGATGGCGGGATTATGCAGAATGATACCATGCAAATGGCAACTCCATTGCTTTCAATGGTAAGTGGAGCCGATACTTTGTACGGCCTTTATACTGCAATGAATGACAAACCAGCATGTCGCCTAAGCAAGGCTGATTTCACCGCTGAAAAAGACAAACTAGAAACGCAAAAGAAAGATCTGGAAGATAAAATTAAAGAAAATATGAAAGACTCTGAAACGGCTCAGTCGGAATACGCGACGAAACTAAAAGAATGGGCCGAGCAAGAGGGAAAAATTGCAGACCGGCTTGAAGCCATTCCGGCAGAAAAAGAAGACAGTAAAGATAAATTAGACGGCGAAAAAGTTAAAACAAAAATGCAGGCGGATTCTAAGTATAATGCTGTTGTGGATCAAATGGGCGAAATGAGAAGAAAATATAATGAACTCGTTGATGCTAGAAGTGTTGCGATGGCAAAGTCTTCTGAATTTGCTTTTCATGATTTTTGTTCCGAGGTGGCCGTTGGCAACGATCCAACAAAACAAAAGCCAAGCAACCAACCATCACACACCGTACAGGCCCAGTTTGGTGGCGCTTTTGCGCAAGGTAAAACTTTGGCGACTAATATTCAGAAACGATACGATGCTTGCATGAATGAAAAAAGAGCCTCGAATCGCCAGGTAACCAATTCTTTTGCTAACGAATTAAGTGCCATCAAAGCAAAACTTCAAAGCTATGAAGGAGTATTGGGCCAAATTAATGAAGAGAAAAGATTAGCCGAGCAGGAAATAAATAAACAAATCGCAAAATTGGCCGTGAGCGCAGATGCAGAGATTAAAAAACTAGCAAGGGACTATCAAAAAATTCAAGCTGACAAATCTAATGAACAGGCACTTTTGAAACAAAAGCTAAATAGGCTTGCTACCGAAAACAAAAAAAGTCAGCAACAATTAGCAATAATGGGAATGAGACTTCAGGCATTTGCAGGTAAGCGTCCACCAAAAACTACAGATGATAAATCAATGGATGATATGTTGACTCAATGTGGTCCTGATTTTTTATCGCGTTTTGGAGATTTTAAAAATACATGCTGTGCCAGTGGCAGTTATAAAGGGTCGGGCGCATCAGCCTGTAAAACTGGAATCGCGGACTTTACCGCAACACTGCCTACTTTGACTAAAGAAGAAAGGGCGGCCAAAAGAAAGGCCGATCAGGAAAAAGCAACTGGTGCGAATAGAACCTACTAACCCGCGCCCTACCAAAGTCCTTCCTTAAACAAGGAAGCCTACTCTAACTCTCTAAAATTTGTCATACTACTAGTGTTCAGAAATCCAACCGGATTCTGAACACAACACCTGGAGAGTTTCAGTGCGTAAACGTATTTTAATTGTTGTTGCGGCCTTTATTTCCATTTTAATTATTTCTGTAGTTATTTGGTTAGGGTCAATCAAATCGTCGTTACCCCAAATATTGCAAATTAAAGATTATAAACCTTTGTTAGTGAGTACCGTTTTTGATCGCAAAAATAAAAAAATTGGCGAATTTTTTAGAGAGCGTCGCACGCTTGTCAATTATGATAAAATTCCTGAAAAAGTCGTCCAAGCATTTTTGGCTGCCGAAGACGATCAGTTTTTTTCGCATTCGGGAATTAATTATTTGGCTATCATGCGTGCTATGCTTGCCAATATGCGTGCTGGTAAGAATGTTCAAGGTGGATCGACCATCACTCAGCAAGTAGCAAAAACATTTTTTCTGTCTTCAGAAAAAACGTTTGATCGAAAATTGCGTGAAGCCATGCTGGCTTACCAACTTGAAGAAAATCTGAGAAAAGAAGACATTCTGTATCTCTATTTAAACCAAATTAATTTCGGTCATGGCTGCTACGGAATCGAAAATGCGTCACAAACCTATTTCAAAAAAACGGTCAGTGATCTGACAATCGGTGAAGCCGCTATTTTAGCTGGCCTGCCCCAAGCACCCAGCCGCTACTCGCCGGTTCTATACCCCAAGAGAGCCAAAGATCGGCAGCGTTATGTTTTGAATCGGATGGCCACGGTTAAATTTATTACCCCCGAAGAAGCCACTAAATGGATCAATACGCCTATCAAAGTATACGTCCGTGATTCCTATGAAGATTCAGCGCCGTATTATTTAGAAACCGTTCGCCAAATTTTAGTTAAGCAGCTTGGCGAAGAAATGGTTTTGGATAAAGGGATTCAGATATACACCTCACTAGATTTGGAAAAACAAGTGGCGGCCCAGTCTGCTGTCCGGGATGGTCTTAAATCACTGGATAAGCGTCAAGGCTTTCGCGGACCTGTTAAAAATTTAGCCGAAGCGAAAGACATTCAAGAATTTCTAGAAAAAGAACGTAGATCATTAGTACTTGAAACCACTCCAGAGCGTACAATAAACATTGAAGGAAACTTTGACGAAATCGTTGCTAAACGC
>JAYTTH010000119.1:0-2285 GCA_043745515.1 Pseudobdellovibrionaceae bacterium
CACTGATTTTATAATTATTGCCGGTTACAAAGTCGGCTCGGAATCGCAAAAACCCCTTATAGATAAAATGAGACCCAAATCCAATAAGCGGAGCCGTAGCTTCACGAATAGACTCGTTTGCCGACGGACCCAGTAAATTATAAACGACCAGTCCAAAGCCAACATTGCCTTTTGGAACAAACGACATTCCAAGGTCCAAATTGGAGCGCGAAATAAACTCATCACCGTGTTTGTACTGATAAAAGCTACCGCTAAATCCAAGGCTTACATTGCGAGTGACTTTTTCAGCAAACGATAATTTGAAGTTTTTTTCTTGAATGTTTTGATAGTAATAGACAGATGCGGGCACAGCCGACTCGATCGTATTATCAGAAATTGAATACGCGGTTTCACCAGGCAGGTATTTAGAATATAAATAATATCCCTGCAGATGAGCGAGCATCGCGGGATTCAAAGTGCTTACGTCACCTGGGGCGACCGCCGCGCGTCCGGCTCCACCCAAACCAGAAGATATACTTCCCGTCTGCCGTGTTGTGTTTTCTAAAGAGGCCCACACTGGAATACAAAACAAAAGGATGCCCAAAAATTTAATCATTCTAGAATTATGTCAGGTGAGAGTTAAAAATCCAAGCTTATCGTTTCGCGCAAACAGTTACAAATTCATTGCACCACTGGGTAGGCAAAACTCCATTATCGGTTTTATTCGCCTTGGCTGCATAGGACCCATCAAATTGATGATAGCAGCCTTTATTGACTCTGTCGGCAACTTTGAATTTGCCATAGTAGGTTCCCTCTTCAGTCACTTTACGTTCGTTTTCTTGATAACAGGAAAACTTTTTAGGAACGACACAGCCCACTGCCAAATTAATGTCCCAATCATTTGCGGGTAAATGGCGTCGAACCATTTCAAGAATCTCTGCATAGGTTTTTCCGGCATAGGCACCAACACCGTATACAGATTGTTGATTCGGGATTGTCATCAATGTTCCATAATCCATCTTTGGGCAAAATCCGCCTTTCAACTCACCGGTCGAATGCCCATAATAGATGGCATTGGCCTGGACGATTTCTTGCTTTTTTGCTGCTTTCTTTTCAGGGGCAATACCGGCATCGTTGGTAACTGCGACGTCAACGGCGGTCACAAGAGATTGCCATTCAAACTGCGAATCTTCAGCGCGAACGATTCTAAGCTTCACTCCGCAATCCCATACCGAATCATTAACTTGCTGATTGGTTTCAAGATCAAATTCTTCAATTTTTGATACCACATTGTTAGGGGCATAAGCCCAAGTAGACGGCGTTCCACCAGGAACTGAGGGTGTTGAAAATGTCATTTGGTAACCACGGCCATAGGCGGACGTCATGATGTCAGAGCTTGCGTCTGCGGGGTTCGGGCCTATTAGAACGCCTTCTCCTTCATAGGAAAATCCTAAAACAAGTTGGGCATCAATGGCGCCAATTTTATTAAAAGCATTTCGATAGTCTTCTGCTGTTTGTTCGTTGGAATTAAAGTGAAAGGCCCCTTCGATTCGGCTTTGGGCATTGGCAGCATTAGGAAAAAAATTAGTGTATTCAACTTTGGCTTTTTTTGGAAAACTAGCAGCCAATAACGAATCGGCCCAGAGCGAACTTGTCAAGTTTCCAAGAACAGGCAAAACGTCAATCCCTAAAGCAGGTGTCGCTGTATTACTAAACACGTTATTAAGGCGTAAACTTTTATTGATCGATCGAACGGACAATTGAGGAACAACTTTAGCATTCAATTTTGATTCCGATAGTAGCTTTTGAACTTGCGAGGCCACAATATCTGTATTTGGATAATCGGGTTTCAGCACTTGGTAGGCATAATTTATAAATGTCGGTTTAATTTTTACGCCCGATTTATCAACAAGAGTCGTTGCTCCGCCAATATTAGCAGCGATGGTAGTCGAAGAATTGTAACTTCCGACCATAAAGTTATATGTTTTTCCCTGCGAGCTTGGCGAATTACACGAGTTGTAAGTGATCATGTCGGCCGCGGCTTCAAAGGCAAAAGGAGCTGAGGTGGCAGGGTTTACTGATTGTGAGGCGGCATCTTGGGTACCAGCATCAAAGCCGGCTTTACCACAATTTTGGAAACTAACCAAAAGGGCTAAAGATAAAGATGCAACAATAACTGCCGATAACGTGACTCGATTTCGAAACGCACGACCGGCCATATCCAATACAGACATGATTTCTCCCCTTCCGTAATGATAACACATTTTGTCTTGGAGCTATAATGGGATTAGTACTTGCCTCATTTT
>JAYTTH010000120.1:0-2285 GCA_043745515.1 Pseudobdellovibrionaceae bacterium
CACTGATTTTATAATTATTGCCGGTTACAAAGTCGGCTCGGAATCGCAAAAACCCCTTATAGATAAAATGAGACCCAAATCCAATAAGCGGAGCCGTAGACTCACGAATAAACTCGTTTGCCGCCGGGCCCAGTAAATTATAAACGACCAGTCCAAACCCAACATTGCCTTTTGGAACAAACGACATTCCCAGGTCCACGTTGGAGCGCGAAATAAACTCATCACCATGTTTATATTGATAAAAGCTACCACTGAACCCAAGACTTACGTTCCGAGTGACTTTTTCAGCAAACGATAACTTGAAGTTTTTTTCTTGGATGTTTTGATAATAGTAGACAGATGCGGGCACAGCGGATTCGATCGTATTATCAGAAATAGAATATGCGGTTTCACCTGGCAGGTATTTCGAATATAAATAATATCCCTGCAAATGAGCCAGCATTGCGGGATTCAGAGTGCTTACATCGCCAGGGGCGACCGCTGCGCGTCCAGCTCCGCCTAAGCCTGATGAAATACTGCCCGTCTGTCTGGTTGTGTTTTCTAACGAGGCCCACACTGGAAAACAAAAGAAAACGATCGTCAAAAATTTTATCATTCTAGAATTATGTCAGGTGGGAGTTAAAAGTCCAAGCTTATCGTTTCGCGCAAACAGTTACAAATTCATTGCACCACTGGGTAGGCAAAACGCCATTATCGGTTTTATTCGCCTTGGCTGCATAAGATCCATCAAATTGGTGATAGCAGCCTTTATTGACTCTGTCGGCAACTTTGAATTTACCATAGTAGGTTCCATCTTCAGTCGTTTTGCGTTCATTTTCTTGGTAACACGAAAACTTTTTGGGAACGACGCAACCCACAGCCAAATTAATATCCCAATCATTTGCCGGCAAATGCCGTCGAACCATCTCAAGAATTTCTGCATACGTTTTGCCGGCATACGCACCAACACCATAAACAGACTGTTGATTAGGTATTGTCATCAAAGTTCCATAATCCATCTTTGGGCAAAATCCACCTTTAGCTTCACCAGCAGCATGGCCATAATAGATCGCATTAGCCTGGACGATTTCTTGTTTTTTAGCCGCTTTAGCTTCAGGTGCGATACCTGAGTCATTGGTAACCGCGACATCAACAGCTGTGACAAGCGACTGCCATTCAAACTGCGAGTCTTCTGTTCGGACAATTCTAAGTTTCACACCACAATCCCAGACAGAATCATTAACTTGTTGATTAGTTTCAAGATCAAATTCTTCAATTTTAGAAACTACGTTATTAGGTGCATAAGCCCAAGTAGAAGGCGTTCCCCCTGGAACAGACGGCGTAGAAAAAGTCATTTGATAACCACGGCCATAGGCAGATGTCATGATGTCAGAGCTTGCATCTGCGGCATTCGGGCCGATCAGAACGCCTTCGCCTTCATAAGAAAACCCTAACACGAGTTGCGCATCGATCGCCCCAATTTTATTAAAAGCATTGCGATAATCTTCTGCTGTTTGTTCATTTGAATTAAAGTGAAAAGCGCCTTCGATTCGGCTTTGGGCATTAGCAGCGTTAGGAAAAAAATTAGTGTATTCGACCTTCGCTTTTTTAGGAAAACTAGCGGCCAACAACGAATCGGCCCAAAGCGAACTCGTCAGGTTTCCAAGCACCGGTAAAACATCAATCCCTAGAGCCGGAGTTGCCGTATTACTGAAAACATTATTAAGACGTAAACTTTTATTGATTGATCGAACAGACAATTGAGGAACGACTTTGGCATTCAATTTTGATTCCGATAGTAGCTTTTGAACTTGCGAAGCCACAATATCCGTATTTGGATAATCAGGTTTTAATACTTGGTAGGCGTAATTAATAAATGTCGGCTTAATTTTTACGCCCGATTTATCCACAATCGTTGTCGCCCCACCAATGTTGGCCGCAATTGTTGTCGATGAATCGTAACTTCCAACCATAAAGTTATAAGTTTTTCCCTGCGAGCTAGGTGAATTGCACGAATTGTAGGTAATCATGTCGGCTGTGGCTTCGAAGGCAAAAGGAGCTGCGGTGGCTGGATTTACTGATTGTGAAGCGGCATCCTGGGTGCCAGCATCAAAGCCAGCTTTACCGCAATTTTGGAAACTAACCAAAAGGGCTAAAGACAATGATGCAACAATAACTGCCGATAACGTGACTCGATTTCGAAACGCTCGACCGGCCATATCCAATACAGACATGATTTCTCCCCTTCCGTAATGATAACACATTTTGTCTTGGAGCTATAATGGGATTAGTACTTGCCTCATTTT
>JAYTTH010000121.1:0-2280 GCA_043745515.1 Pseudobdellovibrionaceae bacterium
TGTAGACGCCAATTATGTTAATCTTTTCAAAGGAGACAACAATGAAACGTAAAAACGAATATGGATTGGCCGTCCTAGTAACCAGTGTTGTATTTGCGACTGTTTTTCAAAACTGTTCAAAAGCTACCTTTATAGGAGGCTCAGATTCCAGCGCCATTTCAACTACTAGTCCGGGCTCGGAAACGGACTTGGCTTCTGCCTCTTCCGGCATTGGTGGGGCCGTAACTGGGACTTCGTCAAAACTCAAGGTATGTGACGATAATTTATGTGTAGATTCTGGTGATCAAAAAATCTATTTCAATAATTCTATTGGAGTTTCTTTAAAAGTCACCTTTAACAAGATTATTTCTAATTCTTCAATCGTAGTCACTGTTTCAAATGAATTCAATCCGGCGGCCATAAGAAAAACAAATGTTAGATTAGATTTAAAATCTAATGGGTATGTTTTGATGACCCACGAAGATCCCAACAAACCTTGGCTCTGCTTGGATCCACAGCAAAGTTCTGGAAGTACCATTGGCGGTGCTATTAACTGTTCATCTCCTCTTGTTATGACGGGTACTAAACAGAAATATTTTCAAATTGCTCAAACCTATCCTGGCGCCGCGGGAACAAGCACTATCGATCAAATAAAAGCAAATGGTAGTTGCCCCGCAGAAAGCTGTTTGAATTTACCGAACTCACATTCAAAACTTGTATTAAATGATTTAGCAGGCACATCCAGCGGCTTAAAAATTGATTCTATCTTTAAACTTCAAGGACAGGATCGCTATAAATTAATAATTTCAGATATGGAGGGGCGAAAAAACACGATGTTAGTAACAGACCCGACCGCTGGAAATTTTAGTGTTCTAGATCATGTGACTTTGTTTGATCAGAATGACCATGGGTACCTATGTTTTGAGCCTAAATCTGGTGGCCTAGCCGTTGTGAAACAGCCTTCTGGCAAACAAGGACTTAATTGTTTTAGCAGTGTTCGTTATTCTGTTTTGAATTCGGGAAATACGGTCAGTGTCTCTGGATCCATACCATTTTTAAATATCAAAGGACAGCCTGCCAATACATCATTGATGTCCGTGGGCGATGACCGATATTTTACTACCATCTACAAAGAAACTCCGTGATTATTTTGCCCTAGTTTTCAAAAAGTTCTGCGATCATACGAGTCGTTAAAATTTGCGGTAATATTTTAGCTGGTGCTTTATTTTTTCCATAAAATAAATAGACGGGAACTGAATTTCTATCAAATTCGGCCAGAGCTTTTGTGATTTCGGTGTCTTGATTGGTCCAGTCTGCTTGCATTATTAATACGTTATTCATTTTAAATATTTTAAGGACTTCATCGGTTTCTAAGACTGCTTTTTTATTCACTTGGCAGGTTATGCACCAAGCCGCCGTAAAATCCACAAACACCATCTGATTGGCCGCTCGCGCTTTTTCAATGAGTGAGCGATCATATCCTACCCAGCCGGTTGGCGCCAATTCGGACCCCGCTGAATGAGTTTCAGCTTTTGATACGATCGAGTGAGCAAAATGAAAGGCACCTGCCAAAGTTAAAATGCCTATCGCTAACCCTACCCACTTGGCAGATTTGGATTTCAAATTACCAAACCATACCGCCAGGCCCATTAACAAAAGGACAGAACTGCTGATAACCCAAGCATCGGTTCCTAATTGAATGCCTAATACCCACATAAGCCAAATAACGGTGGCCAATAAGGGGAACGCAAGAAACTGTTTCAATCGTTCCATCCAGACGCCCGGTTTTGGCATCAAACGGTGCATGGCGGGGACAAAGGCTACTAAAACAAACGGAAAACTAAGACCCAATCCCAGGCTTAAAAATATTCCGAGTGCTTGAAACGCTGGCAACACGGCCGCTGCGCCCAAGGCCGTTCCCATAAATGGTCCCGTGCATGGGGCCGCAACAAATACAGCCAAGATTCCAGTTGAAAATGAACTCGCAGAATTAGATCGACCTGCAAGATTGGTAATTGAATCTCCGAATTCAAAAAATCCTAAAAAATTTAGCGACATTATCCAAAATAAAACAATCAATGCTAAAACAACAATCGGTGATTGCAGCTGAAAGCCCCACCCAATGGCGGATCCAGCCGCTCGTAGCGCTAAAAATACAGAGCCCAATGACAGAAAGGTAGTTAAGACGCCGGCGGTGTAGAGCAACCCTTCACGGCGTCGCTGAGATTCCGACGTTTTTAAAATCGATAGAAATTTAATAGATAAAACAGGTAAAACACACGGCATAAGATTTAAAATTAT
>JAYTTH010000122.1:0-2275 GCA_043745515.1 Pseudobdellovibrionaceae bacterium
CAGCTGTAAACAAGCTACGAGATGGCGACAAACAATCTATGGTTGAATTGACTAATCGGTCAGCATCCGCTTTAGGTTTAAAGCCTCACCAGGCTCAGCAGTTTATGAAAGGTATGTATAAAAAAGCCTTATCTCAATGGGGTTACGACGTAGATTCATTCAACTGGTAATTGTCAGTTAAACTACACGTTATTTGGAAGCCCGCTCTAGTTAAATCGAGCGGGCTTTTTTATTTGATAAACTCTGTGAAGGGCCTTAGTTGACCAATCCTGCTTGACACATTATGCTCCTGGTCGATGTCGCCGATTGTTCTTCCTGACAAATATTACCTGTCCCATTTTTTTGAACTTATTGAACATTTGGAGCTCCATTACAGTGGGGTATTTGAGCCTCAACACCAGGCTTTCTTAACCACATTTCGTGAACTTTCAGAACCAGCTCAGTGCACGTTCGTGCGCATGGTGAACCGAAAAGGTTTAATTTTCAGTGTGCCGTCGATTTCTAAATACCCAGAAATACTTGAACCATTGGCTGCCTTGGCTGAATTACGATCGGCTGGGTTTATTTCGCCCATTATTGATACTGACAAAAACTCTGTGATCGGATTTTTAACCAAAACAGAATTGTCCAAATGGCTAAAAAAATCAGACATTCGCGTCGTTTCTTCTGAATCCAGATCAGACTTAATCAGTAAGGCACAAGAATCCCTACCAGATTTACTTTTAGAAAATATTGAAAGCTACAACGATTTGTTTGCGCAAAGAAAATTCGAAGAATTGGATTACTTACTATTTCTTTATTTTGGTCAAATTCAGCGTAATTTGACTCTTTATACATTAAGAGACCTTGGCATTCGCCAGGCCAATTCTCTTAAAACAGAATTTAAAGCTAGGTACTCTGATCGACTCGAAGCCCAGCGAGATTACTTTTTTTCCTGTGAAAAAGAAAAACTAGCAGACGATCAAAACGAAACTGAAATAATTAATACCCTTCACTATTCTCGATCTTTAAACCAGTTGTCCTTTTCGACACAGAAACTAAAAGACGAATGGCTCTTAGGCATAGCTGAAAAATTTGAATCAACCAGTAGCGATCTAGCTTTGCAAGCGCTGTCCGAGTGTCGACGGCATCCTGCCCGGGAGCGACTAGCGCGCCTACTTCATAAATTGGGTCGCGTCGAGGACGCTCGTCAAGTGCTAGAGCACTGTCTGCAAGACCCCTACTGCGATGAAGAACTTCTTTTTGCCGAAGATTTTTTTGCACGGAAATTTGATAAAAAACGAATAGGGTATTTAACAGAAACCTTGAAAAATGCTGAACAAGTGACTCTGAGTGATGTTTATCTTCGGCGGCCAGAGCAAGGTGTTATTGATTATTATCAGCGCAAGGGACAGAAAGCGCAATTTACAGAAAATCACCTTTGGTTAGGATTATTTGGGCTAATTCTTTGGGACGAATTATTTCAAAGCGAAGCGGCTTCGTTATTTAACCCGTTTGATCGTAAGCCAACAGATTTAAGGGCACCCGAGTTTTATCAAAAAAACCAAGAATCAATTGAAAAAAAATTAGCAAAGTTAAAAGACTACAAAGAAGCCGAGCACATCGTTTTAGAAACGGTCACCCAGCACTATGGCAAAATGAACGACCTGTTTCAATGGAATGCTCACATTACACCGATGGTGCTAGATTTTTTAAAAAAATCCCAAAATAAAGATGTCGCCTATATTTTGCGATCCATGGCTAGGCGTTTTGATGTGTATCATAGCGGTTATCCAGATCTGATGATCGACAACAATGGCGAGCTCAGTTTTATCGAAGTCAAAGCCGAAGGCGATTCCTTGCGGTACAAGCAGCTATCAAAAGCAAAACTTTTAAAAGATGCCGGATTTGTTTTTGAAGTGTTGCGAGTCAAATGGCAATCCGATCCTGAACAACTCTATGTCGTCGTCGACTTGGAAACTACCGGCGGATCGCCAAAGTCCCAGCGTATTACAGAAATTGGGGCTGTTAAAGTCAAAGGTGGACAGGTGATCGACCAGTATCAGACTTTGATCAATCCAGAAAGGCCGATTCCCCCCTTTATTTCTAGGCTGACAGGAATCACAGACGAAATGGTTGCCACTGCGCCAACCTTTTCGACAATTGCTGAAGAGTTTAGAAAATTCACCGAAGGTGCCATTTTTGTAGCCCACAACGTAAAGTTTGATTACGGTTTTGTTCAAAAAGAATTTGAACGATTAGAAATCGAATTTGCACGTACGCAAATGTGCACCTG
>JAYTTH010000123.1:0-2275 GCA_043745515.1 Pseudobdellovibrionaceae bacterium
CAGTGCCGCGTGATCTAAAGTTCTACCATCAATCTTCATGAGAAAATCAAATCATGAAATATTCGGATTGTAAACTATATTATGAACTAGGTAGTAAGGGGAACATCCGGACCCTTTCGGGAGTGGATTTAAATTTGGGGTGACCAACGGGAGCGCTGTAACCCCTTGTTTATACTCAGATTCGTAGTTTGCATGTCATCATCTGTCATCACCCTCGACTTCGATTCTGACAAGAAATTCAATTTAAGCTCGAACCTTTCTCGGAGCCACGATTCCCGCAAAGCGAAAATTTAAATCTTCGCAGGTCACGGTATACATCAAAAGATCTACCCATTTTTTTCTTAGAAATAAGCATTTCTTTTTGCGGCCCTCATAACGCATCTTCATTGATTTTGCTAAGACGATAGAACGTAAATTTTGAGGCTCTATTCCGGCTTCAAGACGATGTAACGCAAGATTCTTAAAACCAAGCTCAAATGTCAATTTTACCGCTTCTTTACCATATCCTTTTCCCCAATAAGGATTAAAGATTCGATAACCTAAAAAAGCCGTTTGCGATATTCCACGAGCAACTTCCATAATCGAAACATTGCCAATAAAGCTTTGATCAGTTTTAAGAAAAACTCCAAAATCATAAAAATAATCTTTTTTTCGATTCTCAATTTGCGTTTTTAAGTATTTTTTAAATGCAGATCGGCTTACTTCAGATTCAGATTTAGGTTGTTGATCCCATTTATTCTTTGCTTTGGGCATCGACAAATGTGTTTTTGACCAAGAAGAAAAATCCGAAGCTTTCAATGGGCGAACAATCAATCTTGCAGAAGATCGTGTTAATTCTTTTGACGACATAATCTCTACGCCGCTTTTTTTAAGCGATCTAAGCCATCAAGAATCAAGACGCGCATCAAAACCTGGTAAGGAATTCCTTGTTTTTCAGCGATTTTTTTTAGCTCTTGAATCGTTTTTTCATCTAAAGCAATACTGGTTGGCTTTTTCTTTGAGTCTTTAAATCTCTTCATTGCCGCCAGAATCTTATCAGATTCAAACTCAAAAGGTTTATCATACTCCTTTAGAGATTTTACGTAGGATTTCTTCATACTGCTTCCTTTCTTTTGGATGTGCTGATCTTGCACTAATTGGGCGAACTTTTCCTTCGCGTAATGTAAAGGCAATTTGAAGAAGTTTGCCATTCAATGTTGGACCAACAATTCCAAGCCTTTGTTCGCTGACAGTTGGGCTTATTTGAATACCCAAAGGTAGGGCTGTTCCCGAGCGAAACACGGCTTCGATTTCTTCGGTCGTGATACCGTGTTTTTCCCTATTCTTGCTTTGATTTCCTTTATCCCACTCAAATTCTAAATGAGAGGTTTCAAGAATCCAAAACATCAGCCATTCGACAAATTCCCATTGTGCCATCAAGAACATATTAACATAGTGGCTTAATAGTGTCTAGATAGTGCTATAAAAATCTGTCATCAACTTGTCATCTTTCTGTCATCACGGAACGAAATAAAGCTATATTTCATGATATTTCGTACGTAAAAACATCAAATCGAGAACGATTAATCAAGTGCTTGGAATCATTTGCTAAATTGAATTTCAGAATACGAACTGAGAAAAAAAATGGGGTGGCTTAAATAATCCCTGTAAAAATAGACACTTATCTATATCCAGGACATCTTTAAGACTTAATAACCGATGGCTCTCAAAAGTGTTAATCATTTTTCGAACTGCCCTTTGATGGTCTGTACATATGCATATTCACGATCTTCTCGCTGTTCTCTGTTGAACGAATAAAGTTAAGTCCATTAGTTGCGCCTGCGACATCTATGCCCGCAAGACGAATGTATCTGGTCATAACTTTCTCATCCGTCCAGCCACAAATTTTTTTAACTACTGGAGAGGTCACTCCTGCATTTAAAAGGTGGGTAGCAAAACAGGCCCGTAAAGCGTGGAAACTAACCGAGCTAATTCCTATGCCGTCACAAAATTCTCTAAGCACTTTAGCGCCTTCGCCTCGTCGCCACTTATTAAGTCGCGGTAAAACAAAATCACCATTGGCCTTAGCTCTAAGTTCCTTTAGTAATCCTTCGGTCTCGGAATTAATGGGGACTTTTCGCCAGTAGCCAGCCTTTGTGCTTTTAAAAATCTTGAGGCGACCATTGTAAGATTTAGAAACTGTGATTAGTTTGTTGTCCCAATCGATGTCCTTCCAATCTAACGAGAAAAGTTCTCCGGAACGCATACCAGTATTCAGAGCCAATGCCCAAATGTA
>JAYTTH010000124.1:0-8325 GCA_043745515.1 Pseudobdellovibrionaceae bacterium
CGCAATAGCTGCATCTGACGTAGGGTCTTGCTTCAAAATGATACGTTTGTTAATGTTTGCCGACTTCAACTGCGGATCGTGAGGGATCGCGCCCAGGTAGTCTAGACTTACGAATAGAAATTTCTGAACTACATCTTGAAAGCGCTTAAACAAATAGAAACCATCTTCTTGATTCTTAACGTTGTTGGTAACTATAGAAAAGCGGTTCACTTTGTATTTTTGATTCAGGACTTTGATAAGTGCATACGAATCCGCAAAACTAGCCGGGTCCGCAGTAATAAGAATAATATTATTTTTTGCCGCTGCGTTCATATGAAGGACGTTTTGTGAAATTCCAGGTGACGTATCAATTACCATGTAATCAAAGCTCACCGGCAAATCCCTAACAGAATCTAAGACAGCTTTTCTGGCAAACGAATCCAGATTCTGCATTTGATCAATCCCGTGGCCACCAGAAATCAAATAAAGATTACTATCTAATCGAACTAACGCGTCTTCAATTGTTTTTTTTCCAGCCAAAACATCATAAATAGAATGTTCCGCTCGGGTTCCAAAAAATATATCTACATTCGACATTCCTAAGTCCGCATCGAAAATAAGCACTTTTTTATCATATCTAGATATTTTATAGGCTAGATTGCAGGCAAGCGTTGTTTTCCCGACGCCGCCTTTGCCAGATGTTATACTGATTGTCTTAGTAGGATATCGGAAACTCATAAAGAGGCCTCGCTGTTGGTTGAGTGGTTCTTCTGTGTAATGTGGAATATTAAATCGACTAATCGCTCTTTCGTAGCGTATTCAAAGTCCTCTGGAATTCGCTGGCCAATGCCAAACGCAAAAAGCGGTAATTTGTTTATCTTATTAAAACTATAGACATTTCCATTCTGCACAGTTTCATCAAGATGATTGAAAATGGCATCCGTTACATTGAGCATGGCAAATTTGTCCAAAACACCTTGTAAATCTTCATATTTATTACGAGCGGACAACACTAAATGAACTGCTTTTGATGGAATTTCTTTCATAATTAAATTTTCGAAAATTGCTAGTTCTTCGTTGCTTTTTAAATTAGTTCCTGGGGTATCAATCAAAATATAATCTATAGAATTAATAAACTTTAAAATTTCACGCCAATCTTCCCGTCCTCGAATGACAGCAAAGGGTACATTTAATATTTGTGAATAAATTCTAAGTTGCTCGACAGCTCCCACTTTTTGGGTGTCCATGGTTAATAAAGCGACTTTTTTATTATCGCGCACTATTAATTGGGAAGCCATTTTGATTATAGAAGATGTCTTTCCGCCACCACTTGGGCCGACAAAGAAATGAAATTTTTTAGTCTCACCATCGGAAATAACTATTTCTTCTAGAATTTTCTTGGCTAAATAGCCTTCGACCAAAGGTTTATTTTTCAAACGGGTCACCGGGACTTGCGACTGAAGTTCTAAAATCATTTCAGCGGCAAGATCCTCTAGAATTCCTTCTTTAACTAAACCTTGAAACTGCGATGACAAATCATAGTGAATACCGAAATTTTCACCCGGGTAATGAGACTGCGAACGCGCTTCGGCAGGAGGCTGAATATTTTTTATAAGCTGCTTTAAACCCGCAATTTCCAATCTCAAAGAATTAATCTCGCTGTCGGAATGAACGCCTGCTTGCCGAGTTTCTTCATTGGCTTTTTTAGGTTCTTGGCGACGGACTAGATTTGCCTGCGATGCGCCTGTTCTTTCATTCAGAACGGCACCCGCATCAAACGCCCTCTGTACAGCATTTTTAATGCGTTCTTCAGCGGCATTTTTTTCGTCATTAATATCGATGTATCTTTGGGTAGTTGTTGTCTTTGCAATAGGAGTAGTGTGCCGGGTAACAAATTTTGAGATAATTTCTTTTTGAGTTCGAGCTGAACTATTTTGAAATTGCTGTTGATCATTCGTACCCATTCTTGATTCAGCAAACTTTTTCTTGTGCAGGGTATCTTCGCTAACGGCAGCCGTGATTTCAAAACTACTTTCGCCAACTAATCCGTATTTATTACTGTTGTCTTTAGCCGCTAATATGATTGCGTCGGGCCCCAACTGCTTTTTGACCATTTCAAGGGCATCTTTCATTGTTCTAGCTTCAAATTTTCTAACCTGCATGAGTTATCTCCACGGTAGCTACGGACTGAATATGCGCATCGGTGCTCAATTCGTTATGTGACAAAACTATTAATTGAGGAATAAACCGATGAGTTAACTTAAAAATATGACGCCGGGCTGTTGGCGAAGCCAGCAATATTGGCTGTCCTGCGATTTCAGGGTTTTTCTCTACCGTAACTGCAATTTGATTTATCAACTGATGAGCTGTCTGCGGATCCATAACTAACTGTATCCCTTGCTCGGTTTGCAACAAAGAATTGGCGATATTTTCTTCGATATTTGGATGCAACGTCATCACAGGAATTCGACCTACATCATTCGTGTATTTTCGAGTAATGGCCCGGGAAAGTCCTCTACGAACTCCTTCAGTTAAAACTTCGACGTCCTTTTGCTTAGCCGCTTCGTCTGCAAGTGTTTCAAAAACTGTGAGTAAATCGCGAATAGAAATTTGCTCTTTTAATAAGTTCTGTAAAACGCGAACAACAGATCCCAGAGTTAGCATGTCCGGTATTAATTCTTCGACCACTTTCGGATTTATTTTTTTAAAGTTTTCGATCAGCTGGCTGGCCTCTTGTCGACCTAAAAGTTCATGGGCATGAGTACGTAAAATTTCAGTCAGGTGAGTCGCCATGACGGTAGGTAAATCGACAACTGTGTAACCTGCCATCTCGGCCTGTTCTTTTCGAGATGGCAGTATCCAGAGTGCGTCCAAACCAAAAGCTGGTTCTTTGGTCGGAATTCCTTCGATTGAATCAGACACGTTGCCTGGATCCATCGCTAGTAAGTAATCGGATTTCAGGGTTCCGCCGCCTACCTTGTTTCCTTTGATTAACAACTGATAGTCGCCAGGGCCAAGCTGCAAATTATCGCGAATGTGCACGCTAGGAACAATGATTCCCAAATCCAAAGCAAACTGCTTACGGATGGAAACAATTCGTTCCAAAAGATCGCCGCTTTTACTTGATTCCACTACTTGAATCAGCCCATAGCCCACTTCTAATTCAACTAAATCAAGTGGCAACAAGGCTTCTACATTTTCTTTTTTAGGCGCTGCTAAAGCCGTATCGACTTTCTTTTTTTCTTCTCTCAAAGTTTCTTCTTTATATTTATCAATGACCCAGGCCATGACCCCTAAAAAGGATCCAATGGCAAAAAATGGCAACATAGGAAGTCCTGGAACAACTCCCAATAGCAAGAGCACCAATGCAGAAATGTAGACAGCGCGCGTACTAATAAATAGCTGCGAAGCGACTTCCTTGCCCATGTTTTCTTCGTTGCCTGAAGAACGGGTTACGATCATACCCGCAGCAGTGGAAATAATTAATGCTGGGATCTGAGCTAAAAGGCCGTCACCTATTGTCAACATTGTGTAATATTTTGCAGCCGTGGCAAAATCTAAATTCTTTTGAATCACTCCGATTAAAAGTCCACCGACAACGTTGATGACCATAATGACAATACCCGCGATGGCATCTCCGCGAACGAATTTGCTGGCACCGTCCATAGATCCATAAAAGTCCGCTTCTTTTTCAATTTCTTTTCGACGCTTGCGAGCTTCTGATTCATTGATTAAACCAGCATTTAAATCCGCATCAATAGACATTTGCTTACCTGGCATTGCGTCCAAAGTAAATCGAGCTGCCACTTCGGCCACTCGACCCGAACCTTTGGTGATAACTATAAAATTGATTACAATTAGAATTAAAAATACGATGAAACCGATTACATAGTTGTTACCTACGACAAAGTTTCCAAAAGCATTGATAACTTCACCCGCGGCTTTAGGTCCTTCATGTCCATGACTTAAAATCAACCGAGTCGTTGCAACGTTCAACGACAGTCGAAAAAGAGTGGTCAATAAAAGCAAACTAGGAAAGGCCGTAAAATCTAAAACATTTTTGGCGTAAATAGATACCAAAAGAATCAAAATACTGATTGCAAGTGAAAAGGTTAACGTAATATCTAATAGAAAAGAGGGCAAGGGAACAATCATCACTGCCAAAATTGCCAAAATACCAAACGCTATAAAAAGATCCGTATTTTTTGTTATCGATTCAAATCTTTTTAGAAACTGAAATACCGGCTCTAATAAATCATTCATGTGGATTTAGCCTTTCGCTTCAATTTGAATACATATGAAAGAACTTCTGCAACTGCGACATACAATTCCCGAGGTATCACTTGTCCTAACTTCATCGTTTTAAAAATAGTTCGTGCTAGTGGTTTATTTTCAATAATAGGAATTTTGTGTTCGCGAGCCAATTCTTTGATTCTTTCTGCAATTAAATCGCCGCCTTTAGCGATCAACTGAGGAGCTGGAAGATTGTCATCATACTTAAGGACCACGGCAATATGGGTAGGATTGGTTATGACTACATCGCCTTTGGGAACTTTTTCCATCATGCGACGATTAGCGACGTCCCGTTGAATTTTGCGAACGCGAGCTTTGATCATAGGATCCCCTTCGCGTTGCTTAACTTCTTCTTTAATTTCTTCTTTAGTCATCATCATTTTTTTTTCTAAATCCCACCATTGAAAAAAATAGTCACCGGCTGCTAGTACAAGCATTACCATGCCAATTCCAAAGAAAAGTTTTGTAATCATTGTTCCGATATAAACTAGCAACTGTTCCTTCGAGTAGGTTTGTAAATAAGGCCAAACATTAGTTTCGTTTTTTAATGTTGAATAGACGACAAAGCCTATCAATATTACCTTTATTAAGGACTTCAAGCCTTCAACCAAGCCTTTTAAACTGAAAACACGTTTAAAGCCTTCTAGTGGATTCAAACGGTTGATATCGGGCGACAATGCATCTTCAACAGTAAAAAATCCGGTTTGCAAAACAGTAGCAATGGTTCCAAGCAAAGCGCCTGCTAATACAATCGGGAATACCAAAATAAAAAGCTTAGTGCCAACAAGACTTGTCGCTTCTGTAAAATTACCTGCTCGAATAAAGGTTACAAGTTGATCACCTAGGGCATATTGAAAAAGTTCTCGAAATTGTATTTGATAGAAACTGCCAAACATAGTGACCATTCCAGCAATACCCAACAACATAAACGCTGTCGCAAGCTCACGAGTGTGAGGAATTTGGCCTTGCTTGCGGAATTCTTCCCGTTTTGCGTCCGTTGGTTCTTCTGTTTTTTCGTTATCACTGTCCGCAGCCATTAAAACGACCTCATCATCTTAACCATTTGGGTTTCAGTAATATTCATTATTTGAACAACTTCATTTATATAGAGTGGCATTGAAATGAATAAGACGATAAATCCAACCATGATCGTTACTTGGAAACTTGTCACAAAGACATTGATCTGAGGGACGGCGCGACCCAAAATTCCCATTCCAAGATTAACTAAAAATAGCGAACTCACAATCGGAGCTGATATACGCAGGGCAATTTCAAACAAAGCCTGGCACCAGCTTACAAATTCTCCAAGGCCACCAAATTTCAATGACATTTGGGATAAGGACACAACGTCAAAACTTTGAAACAAAGCCGTAATTAAAACATGATGCCCTTGAATTGCAAAAAATATTAAAATCGCCAAGATAGTTTGGAATTGTTCTATTAGCGTAGAATTTATTCCGCTTAATGGATTAAAAATAGAAGCGGAACCTAGCCCAAGCGCTTGCGAAGTGATTTCAGAAGCCATATTTAACGAAAAAAAGAAAAACCGGGTGAGGGCGCCTAAAACCAAACCTAAAAATGCTTCCTTCAAGGCCAGCAGAATAATTTGACTGTCCAAGTTAATCCTGGCTTTTCTATTAGCTTCAAAGGCTACTAACGAAAGCACAATCGACATTAGAATTTTTAATAAAGGGTTGATTTGGGATGAATTGAAAAGACTAGACGACATCAAAAAAGTACTGACTCTGATCAAGATCAAAGCAAAAACAATTACCAAAGATTCATTGATGAATAAACTTTGAAACATTATTCCCTTACCATAGTCGCTATATTTTCAAATAGATCGACTGTGTACGACGACATCACATCTAGCATCCAAGGACCGGCAAAGATTAAAATTAGCGCTACCAAAATCATTTTCGGAACAAATGTTAGCGTTGCCTCGTTTATCTGAGTCAAAGCTTGAAAGATACTCACCAAAAGACCAACCACAAGGGTACTTACTAAAAGCGGCGCTGCCAGCATGGCTGTTGTGCGCAAAGCATCTTGACCTAATTTTAGAATCAATTCTTCCGTCATTTTCTATTCCCTACCCAAAACTCTTAACCATTGAACCAACTAGCAAGCTCCAACCATCGACTAAAACAAAAATCATAATTTTTAAAGGCATTGAAATAACGACCGGAGGAAGCATCATCATACCCATTGCCATTAAGACACTTGATGCAACGATATCGATTACTAAAAATGGAAGAAAAATGATAAATCCAATTTGGAATGCTGTCTTTAATTCTGACAGGACAAATGCCGGTATCAGCACAAGTGACGGTACGTCGGCGCGAGTTTTAGGCTTCTCGATTTTGGACAATTTAATAAAAAGTCCCAAATCTTGATCTCTGGTTTGAGTAAACATAAATCGCCTTAAGGGCGCCAAAGTTTCAGTCACAGCCATTTCCTGTGAAATTTTTCCTGCCAAAAACGGCTGAACCCCTTTGGTATTCATTTCCTCAAAGGCTGGTCCCATTATAAAAAAGGTTAAAAACAAAGACAACCCAACCAATAATTGGTTGGGTGGCATTTGATTCACACCCAATGCTTGCCGTAGAAAAGAAAAAACTATAATGATCCGAGTGAAACTCGTCATCATAATTAAAATAGCTGGCGCCAGGGTAAGTACGGTTAAAACCATTACAATTTTTATAGCACTTACAATTTCGCTGGGATTTTCTGTTGTTTTAAATCCCAAATTTACTGATGGTAAAGTCATTTGCGCAAACGTCCATGGCGATATCATTACCATTATCAGAACTATCTTCCAAAACAGGCTTTCATTGGCCAATGACTTAAATCGGAAGGTAAATCGAAGCATTATATCGACCTCATGTTTTTCAGCTTAGATGAAACCAGATCTTTAATTCCTCGAATCGAAAACTCGTCCATCTCATCATCTTGAATTGCTACTTTCGTATTAATTTGCGATTTTCTATTGTAGGTAGACGATGCCCGTTGCGTAGGTTTACTTGTTGCGATCGGGGCAGCCTCTTCGTTCATACGCGTATTCAATTCTGTTTGAAAATTGTCGCTGGTTACGTCAGGAAGTTCATCATCCATTAAAGACAATGTTTTAATCATATTAATCTGGGCATCAGTGATTCCAACTAGTATTGATTCACCAGCAACACGAACGACAGCAAGACTTTTCTTAGGGCCTAAATAGTGCTGCGCTAGAATTTTGATTTCGTTTCTATTTCGCTTTATATTTTGAAATTTACTTTTTCTTACAAAAATCCAAGTGCCACAAGTCAAGATACCTAACAAGGCAACAACCATAATTATCTTGAAAAAAGAAGACTCACTGTTGGCAACTTTTTTTGTTGTTTCCACAGACAAAGGGATTTCATTTTCTTTAGCATTCGTTTTATCAACAATTGGGGTGGATTTTTCATCTTGACCTATGGTACTTTTGGCCGCTACCGCTGCCGCTGTACCTTTAGCCATGTCATTTGAATTTGGGTTTGAATTTGGGACTAATACCTTTGGTGCCAAAGATGATTTTGCAGCGGAAACAGCGTCTTCTGTTGTACTAATATCTTTTTGCACATCGGCCGGAAGCTCTGACAAATTTGATTGTGCCATTAAATTAAAAGCAATCACACTAACAATTAAAATCCATTTCATTGTTATATCCTTATTTTAATTGTTCAACCCGTTCTGCAGGTGAAATTACATCTGTCAATCGAACCCCAAATTTTTCATTTACGACCACAGCTTCACCGCGGGCAATAAGTTTATCGTTAACCATAACTTCCATTGGTTCACCGGCCAATTTATTCAATTCGATAACACTACCTTGAGTCAGATTTAGTAACTCACTGACAGGCATTTTTGTTCGACCGAGTTCCACCGATAGCTTTAATGGAATATCTAGAATCAGCTGTAAATTTCGATCGGCACCGGTGCTTTGCTTTTTTGCTTCTGCTTTTGGAGCTACGGGTTTGTCAGCCAGGGTCATCGCTTCTGCTTCTTGGACCAGCTGTTCTGCCAAATTGTCTA
>JAYTTH010000125.1:0-8313 GCA_043745515.1 Pseudobdellovibrionaceae bacterium
ACACACGTCTATAATAACTTTTTCTTTTTAACTTTAATCGGGCAGCTACGGTATAAATACGATTAAATGTTTTCAAAGTTCCTCCCCCGGACACTTTAATGTTTAAGACTAGTCTTAAACCAAGAGCCACCATTTACTAGATTTCATGACAGCCGAACAATCGACATTCACTCGACCAAATTAATGGCAGGCGCTCTAACAGTATATTCGGACTTTCAGCCAAGTTCCAAAGCGTATAAGTTCGTTAAAACGATCAATAAGTTTTCAATTGGCACCTAAGCCCATGAATTTTTTTGGTATTTTCATTATGAGAATATTTAGAAAATTTCGTAATTTTTTTTGTTTGGTTTGAACTGAGACTGACGTTTCATTTTGACCTAATTTCAAGGTGCCTTTGGCTTCAAAACTGTTTAGAGATGTGACAGATTTGACAGTCGACTAATATTTTAAAGAAATCTTCATCCTCTAATCTGTTGAAACTATTGCCTCTATTCGAGATTGTGTCACCTTTTGAGTCAAAGAGACGAACAATGCGTCTATTAAAACACTAGCTTTCGAGATACTTTAAACCTCTAGAAATACTTTGAACCGATTAAATACATAAAAAATGTTATCAAAGAGGCGGACTTTGAGCTCGATTTTCTATCTGTTATATTTTTGCTTTATCTCTTACTGTGGACTAGCAGCGCCTATTCAGCCAGTTAACGAAAATGATTTAATTAGCAACCGCAAAGCGATGATTCAAACCCACACTGGCTATAATCAAACCGAAATCCATGCTGTCCTTGGAAAACTAAAAACCTATCGACTAAAAATTCAAAAAATAGTGAACGAAGAACTCGTGGGACCTGAAATACTCATTGATCCAACGATCGAAGCACGCGATCCGAACAAAGAACTTTTAGAAAAACTAAACATTTTTCACATAGATGATTTGGATCCCAATTCAGAGTATCACCTTGAACTTTTAGAAGTGTCTTCCACTTCGGCTTTGACAACAGATCGTCGTCGCTTTCGAACTCTGGACCCTGCTAAAACAGATGTTCAATTCACAGCGGCGTCCTGTGCCTGCGATGAAGATCGCTATAATCCTGTTAAAGCCCCCATCTGGACACAAAAGCGATTAACCAAACCTGATTTTATGTTTTTTATTGGGGACATTACTTATGTCGACAGCTTTGAATTTGTAGCTAAACCTGACATTACGACGCAAAATATTTGGCAACGCTATTTTGCGAGCTTCTTAGACAATCCAGTTGCAAGAAGCTACCGAATGACACCTTTAATTTCTACTTGGGATGATCACGATTCTTCTAACAATGCTAACAAATACACGCCGACCTTAAAAGAATCTCTCATCCTATTTAATCTGATGTATGGTGGCCGAACGATTCCTGGAGTTATCGAAAATGGTCCAGAAGGAACCTACAAATGGCTTACCTATGGCAATTCTGAATTTTCTTTTTTTGACGGACGAACGTTTCGAGAAAATTTTGATACCACTACGACCGGACCGCAGCGTTATGGACAGTTCGGGCAAGCTCAAGAAGATTGGTTTTTCAAACGTGCCGCTCTGACTTCTAAGCCTTTGGTTTTAATAAAAGGCGACATGTGGGGTAGTGAAACAATCACAGAAGTCATTCCTGCACCAGGGGTTGGATCAAAACGAATTACAGAATCTTTTTTTGGCGACCATCCATTCAATTACTCTGAATTTATGAAGCAGTTGCAAGCTTTACCTAATCCTTATATTTTTATTTCTGGCGATATTCATCGAGCACAATTTATCAGACATGGTCCGAACCAAACTGGTGCGCGCTGGAATCCCTTTGTCACAGCTGAATACACAACAAGCCCATTATATAGCTTTCGATACAATGCAGACGATCCTAATAGTCCCCCTTGGCCAGACAAAGACCGATATGCCACTAAAAATATTTATAATTTTGGATTTTTTAAAATCACAAGCAACGCAGGCACTGTGAAATTTGAAGTCGAAATTCGCGGCGACGGCCAAACAAAACCCGATGGCAGCCCCGCGGATTGGACTCAACTAGCAGAGCCTGTTTTAAAAGACACGCTCGTCATCAATTCGTCTCATGCCAATCCAGCTCGCCTTTGTTCCCGATTTTATTCACCCATTCGATTCACATTACCTACTGATCACAGCCCTTCAGAAAGATAAAAAAACCGGCTTAAACCCTTAAGCCGGTTTTTGAATTTAACTCTATAAAATACTGAATTCTTGCCCATTCGAAGGGTTATTTACCTTTAATTTTCTGACGTTCGTCTTTTAAAGACTTCATTGCCGATTTACAACCTTCTGAAACTTTAAATTCTTTGGTCGCTTTTTTATACTCATGAATACATTTCAGCAATCCTTTTCCGACTTCTTTGTCACCGCAACTAGCTGCTTTGGATTCTTCAGAGCAAGCCGATTTAACTTTGTCTCGCTCAGCCTGCATCGCCGCATGGTTTGCCTTGCGCTGCTCTTTTGAAATCTTTCCACCGTCACCGGCTGGGGCTGCCGTTGCCGCACTTTCTGCCCGAGCAAACCCGAAAGACAAAACTATCAATACTACTGCTAACTTTTTCATAATCACTCCTTTGTGTTTTTGATCTTGTAATTAGCCTAACAAACGCTAATGAATATCTTATGAAATCAAAATTAAATGATTTTAATTCCAACTTGAGACAAAAATAATGGCCAAAACAATCAGACTTGTTTTAAAAACTTCTCAGAGCTCCACCGTCCACGGCGATACATTGTCCCGTTATATAGCTGGCCTTATCCGAGGCTAAAAAAGTGACTAAATCGGCTAGCTCGCGAGGCTCTCCCAATCGCCCCATCGGAACCAGGGCTCGTACTGTGTCTTCAGATAATTTTAATTCTTTAAGGCGATCTGTGTCGGTGTAGCCTGGAAGCACAACATTGACAGTGATTCCGAAACTGGCGACTTCGTTAGACAATGATTTACATAGACCACTTAAACCCGCCCTAAGTCCGTTTGAAGTAGTTAGATTTTTCAATGGCTCCTTAGCGGCTAAAGAGGTTACTAAAATAATTCGTCCGTATTTTTTCTTTTTCATCTCGGGCAACGCACCTTTGACAGCGTCCACAAAACTAATCCATAAATTTTGAAAATCAAAAAACCACTGTTCCGTACTGATGTCTTCAAAACTTCCTTTAGCAGGACCTCCTGTATTCACAACCAAAACATCTAGCCCCGATAGTAATTTCTGCGCTTCACCCAGCGCCTTAGCTGCTTCGTTTTTCTGGCTTATATCAGCGGCGATACCAAATACATTTTTTGTAGCGTATCTGGTTTGCAAATCTTCAACGACTGCCTGGACTCGGTCTAAATTTCTTGAATTTACAACTACATGAGCGTTTTCTTTCAACAAACTTTCTACAATAGCTTTGCCGATACCGCCTGTGGAACCAAATACCAATGCCTTTTTACCTTCTAATCCTAATTGCATATTGCCCTTCTTTATATAAAATCGTCCTGAGATTTGTTCAGCCATTTAAGTGCGTTTTTAAAAAATAATTTTTCACGAACTGGTTTATCTATAAATCCATTGTCGTTTATCAAACGTCCAGCTTCCGCTTCTCCTAATGGAAAGGGATAATCGGTACCGAGGCATACATGGTCCTCGCCCATTACTTCCAATAAAAACTTTAAACTTCTGGGATCATGAACTAAACTGTCAACGAAAAATTTTGTCACGTACTCTTTTGGTGACAGCAAGCAATCTTGAGCGCACAAGTCAGGACGCGACTCATAACCATGCTGAATGCGTCCCAAAGTGGATGGAAAACTTCCTCCACCATGTGCAAACTGAACCCGTAATTTTGGAAATTTATCAAATACGCCGCCAAAAATAAATGAACAAATTGCACGCGATGATTCGGCAGGCATTCCGACTAACCATGGCAGCCAATACTTGTCCATGGATTCCTGACCCATCATGTCCCAAGGGTGCACAAATAAACAAGCGCCCATTTTTTCTAGTTCTTGATACAAAGGAAAAAACATAGGATCCGATAGGTTTTTTCCCAACACGTGCGATCCAATTTGAAAACCCGCAAGTTTTAGGTCACGAATACCTCGTTGAGCTTCTTGAATAGACAGATCTACATCTTGCAATGGAAGCGTGCCCAACCCAATAAATTTTCTAGGGTATAATTGAACAACACGCGCTACATGATCGTTCAGGTACTGAGCCACCACTAGACCATCTTTAGCTTTTGCCCAATAGGAAAACATCACCGGAACCGTTGAAATCACTTGCACAGTGACCGACTGCGATTTCATTTCCTTAAGACGATCGTCAGGATTGAAAGTATTACTTTCTACACGTCTAAAAAATTTTCCAGAATCATCGACCATATCACAATGACTACAGCCGGCCCGCTTGATAAGTTCAATAAATCCACTGTACCCAAATCGATCTTTGAATTTAGGAATTTCCGGTGGCAAAATATGAGTGTGGGTATCAATCTTTAGCATGAGTCCATTTTCTGCCATTGACTGTACCACAGCTTTGGCACTTTGTATGAGCACTGTCATAGTACCGATCAAAGACCGCTTTAAATTGGGTTTCAATATTCTCTAATTTAAAAAATTCTTCATACAGTTTAAGGCCGCACGATTCACAAAACCACTGAAGCCCATCAAGCTCACCGGCCTGGCGCCGCCGCTCAATAACGATACCTATAGAATTTGGGGGCCGCTGAGGCGAATGAGGCGTTCCGGCCGGCAACAGATAAATATCGCCTTCTTTAATTACTACGTCACTAAATTTTTGATCCTTCGTTCGTAATTTTAAAACGATATCACCTTCGATTTGGTAAAAAAATTCATCGCCGCGATTGACATGAAAATCCGTTCTTTCGTTAGGGCCACCAACTGCCATCACAATAAAATCCTGTTGCGGCCAAATACATTTATTTCCGACTGGAGGCTGCAGTAAATGTCGATTTTCTTTTATCCAGTCTTTTAACTTAAACGTTTCTAATAAATTCATTTTTATGACTTTCCGGCATTTGGCATCACTGCGATGCATTTGAGCTCAATAGCAATCGGGGTTGGTAAGGATAAAATTTCTAATGTAGTTCTACAAGGTGGATTCGATGGAAAATATTCGGCCCACAAGCGATTGTATGTCTGAAAATCCTTTTTCATATTGGTTAAAAACACAGTTACATCCACTAACTGTTCCCATGCAGCGCCAGAATCTTCTAGGATGGCCTTCACATTTTTGAAAACACTTCGACATTGAGTTTCTATATCATAAGAAAGAATCTCTCCGTCGGCATTCAATTCTACGCCTGGAATTTTTTTAGATCCCTTTTCTCGCGGCCCAACCCCCGATAAAAAAAGCAAATCACCGACACGTTTTGCATGGGGGTATTTTCCGACAGGCTCGGGGGCTCGATTAGAATTAATTTCACTCATTTAAACTCCCTAGTCGCAAACGACTTTCAACGTACCAGTCGCTAGCGACTTTCAACGCACTCGACGCAAACATTTTATTGGTCCGTTGTTTCAATGCAAATTGTTTTTACTTCCGAAAAAAACTTTAAAGCATCCAGGCCGCCTTCACGACCATATCCAGATTCCTTAACTCCCCCAAAGGGTGTTCTCAAATCCCGATTCATCCAGGTGTTCACCCAAACAATTCCCGAATCTAATTTTCTAGCTATCCGCTGGGATCGGTTAATATCAGTTGTCCAAATGCTGGCAGCAAGTCCATAGCGTGTACTGTTGGCCATCTGGATCACTTCATTTTCGCTATCAAACGGAGTCAAGGTCACAACCGGCCCAAATATTTCATCCTGATTCACACACGAATCTGATTTTAGGTTTTCTATAACTGTCGGCGCAACATAATAGCCTCCACCAAGATCAAGTGATTGCCCGCCGGTGAGAATGCGACCACCTTCATCACGTGCTTTTTTAATATACGATAAAATCTTAGCTTTATGATCGTCGCTAATCACGGCACCCATGTCGCTGGTATTTTCAAATGGATCTCCCACTTTAAGAAGCTTCACACGAGCGATAAAATCTGCCCTAAAGCGATCATACATTGATTTTTGCACGAAAATTCGAGAGCCACACAAACAGATCTGTCCCTGATTCGAAAAACTGGATCGAACCACGGTTGTAAGTGTTTTTTCATACTCAGCGTCTTCGAAAATTATCGTGGGATTTTTTCCACCCATTTCCAATGCTAGTTTCTTAAACAATGGCGCTGCCAATTGCGAAATCGTTCTGCCAGTCAGAGTGCTGCCGGTAAACGAAATGGCTTTTACCCGCAGATCGGTTGTCAAAGCTGAACCAAGTTTAGCACCGCGACCATGAACAAAATTTACCACTCCCGGTGGAAATCCTGCTTGATGAACAAGCTGGCTTAAACGAAAAGCAGTCAGCGGAGTCAACTCAGACGGCTTAGCAATGACAGTGCACCCAGCTGCCAATGCAGGCGCAAGTTTCCAGGTCAACAGATACAATGGCAAATTCCACGGAGAAATACAAACCACCGGCCCTAGCGGCGCGTACTCGGTGTAGCTGAGTGTGTTTTCTTGGGTGCGGTAGGCTTCGCCATGCAACCCAATGGCAAGATCAGCAAAAAATCGGAAATTGTATTCACTACGCGGAATATCTACTGTTTGAGATAACGACAGAGGTTTACCGTTGTCTAAAGTTTCATCATGGGCCAAACTAGCGGCATTGCTCTTAATCAAATCTGCTAAATGCCTTATTTTTTCAGAACGCTCTTTGACTGTCGTTTTTGACCAAGCTGGAAACGCATGGAAAGCGGCTGCAATTGCTAGCTCGGCATCTTTTAAATCAGAATCAGGAACTGGCCAAATATCCGCACCGGTCGCTGGATTTTTATTTGTTAAAAATTCACCTGATAAAGCGGGCATCCAGTCGCCGTCAATATAGTTTAATATTTTATCCATTCCTACCTTCATTTTACACCAATCACAGCCCTAACAATATAGCCCGCACTGGTGACGCTTCGGCCCCTTTTAATTTCAACGGCAATGCGATCAATTCATAAAGCCCATCGGGCGCTTCGTTTAAAACTAGTCCTTCTAAAATTGCCAATTTAGATCGATAAATTTCATTATGAACCTCTAGCACTTTATCATCTGACAAATCAACGGATGGAGTATCGATGCCAACCAAACAAACTTTTTTGGTTACTAAAAAACGAATTAACTCTACCGACAAAGCGACAAAGTCTGAATTCCAACGATTAGGATCTGGAAACGAATTTGTTCTAAATAACACACGTGGTGCTTTAATTTCACCCTTAATATCTGTTGGCTGAATCCGTTGCCCCTGTTCACAGCCAACAGTCACCACTTGAACTAACCCCAGATAGAAGCTCAAGTCCCGAGTTTCTATGGTTTCACCTAACGCATGATAATGACTGGGGGCATCGGCGTGGGCGCCCAGATGCACCGTAGTTTGAATTTTGGACAGACTCAACGAATCTCCTGCCGCAAAAGACATCAAATATTGATTTTCATAGGAGGTATCGCCCGGAAACACAGCCATTTTTGACGAGACAGTTGGGGTGATATCAAAGATTTTTCGATCCATTAATTTCATACTTTCCTATTTAAGGTAATCCAAAAATAACAGTCAACTTGAAACTAATTTTAACTTGAAAAGTGACATTTATAATTCTCTAATAGCCCTATGGACACCGAGATAAAAAACACAATCGCCCGCCAGCTAACAGAAGCCCGAATATTTAAAAAGCCATTGCCTCAGTGGAGTCAATCAGGGGTCGTGATGACTCGCCCAGAAGCATATCAAATACAAGAATTAGGAATTAATCATCGCGCCAATCGATCAGAAATTCGTATTGGCTATAAAATGGGTTTGACGTCGGAAGGCAAACGCAAACAAATGAACTTAGATTCGCCTCTGTACGGTGAGCTGACCAATAAAATGCAACTTGTAAATGATTCCCTATTTTCGATCTCAGATTTGATTCATCCAAAAATTGAACCTGAAATTGCGTTTAAAATTAATACCACTATTTCCGGACCAATTTCCTTGCAGGAAGCCATTGCCAGTATTTCTCATGTGTCGGCAACTATGGAAATTCTGGATTCTCGCTACTCTCAGTTTAAATATTTTTCTATGGAAGACGTGATAGCTGACAATTCATCTTCGTCGCATTTTGTATCTGGCCCTTGGGTCCCATTTTCTAATGTCGATCAAATCAGCGATTCTAGACTGGAAATGTATGTGGATGGCACCCGCTTGAACGAGGGTGCCA
>JAYTTH010000126.1:0-2268 GCA_043745515.1 Pseudobdellovibrionaceae bacterium
AACCCGATACGGGCCGAACATGAATACCGTTGGTACCTGCAAAGTCGGTTTCCTGGCTCGGCGTATTCGTGCATAAATATTGGCTGGAATTCCAGGATTATTACCTTTGTATCCGAGCCAATCCATTTTAAAACAATTCAGAAAATGAGTTTTCCATGAATCGAATAGGTATGATTGATTGGGGTATCGGCGGCCTCGGTGTGTACAAAGAACTGGTAACCGATTCACCGCAGTTTACTTGTGTCTACATATCAGATTCAGGATTTACACCTTATGGAAAAACACCTAAACTTAAATTAATTCGTCGCTTAAATCAAATTGTTGATTTTTTAAGGCGAAAGGGTGTCAAAACAGTTATTGTGGCATGCAATGCGGCCAGTACCGTACTGGATGAACTAAAAAAAAAAATAATGATATATGTTTTTTTGGAATGCTCGAAGCCGGTCGAAAAGTTTTGCGGCAATCCAAAAAAAAAAATATCATCGTCTTAGGCGGTCGACGAACGATTCAAAGTCAGTATTTTCAAAAGCACTTTTCCAACCCCAAGTTTCAGATGCAGGCACTGGTAGCGCAGCCATTGTCCGCGATGATTGAACGGGGTCAGCATCGCGGTAAGCGGTTTGAAGCACATTTGCAAGACATTGTTAAAAAATCAAAATTTAAACCTGATGTGGTTCTATTGGCCTGCACCCATTATTCGGCCGCCCAAGAGTGTTTTATTGAAAAGTATCCTGGCGCTGAAATTTTGGATCCAGCTAAAGCGCTTGTGGAAGATTTTAAAAGTATAAAATATGATTCTAGTTTTTCAAAATTCCTGACAACGGGATCAATAAAGGCTGCCAAAATCTCGGCAGCTAAAGCATTCAATTTAAAAATAAAAGCGTTTAAAAAAATTAAATCTACTGATCTTTATTAGACTTATAGGGAATGTTGAATATTTCATAGCTGAGCTTAATATCTTTTAAAGTTGTCCCCAATCCAATTTTAATGGCCGCTTCTAAATCATGAATGTTTTTTGTTTTCTTGGCGTAGCGATACCAAAACTCACTCATTTCTTCCCTGAATTGCGAAAGACTAATTGCTTGAAAGCCCACAAATCCGACGTAGCTTAGTGGATAGTCAGTGCCTTGAAGCGTGCGCCCATGAAAGTTAGTTAAGAAAACATCTTTGTAGAATCCAAGGCGATTCACAAAAAGACCGGCCGAATTATCCACATAAAGTGACGGGTACTTTTGAACCAAATCCAGCAAATAAGTGTAACCCGGTTTTTCATCAAATTTTCCTGATATAGCACCGTGTGCGGCAATAACTGTTATGCCCTTTTTTAAAGGTGTTTCCACATTGCGAGGGTCGCAGAGTTCTTTGTCGGCCCAGGAAAACGTATTTTCACCACCAACATGCATGACCAACGGCAAATCGAGTTCTTTCATTCGATCTAAAAACTGATTTACTTGCACAGAAGGATTTTTTAAATCAATCCCCATGGTGCACGGAATCCATTTAATTAACTTTGCGCCTTGATTGTAAACTAGGTCCAATTCGGCCAATGCATCTTTTTTATTTGGGTTTATGCTCGCGCCAAAATATAAATTACGAACTTTTTTACTCACTTGATAAATATAGTCATTGGGAATCATGATATCGGTTTTTTCACGGTCCAATTCGCCTTTTTCATTGTAAAAGCCGTCCAACGCATAGACTATAGCACTGCTGTAGAGTTCAGATTCATTGAGGCGTTTCACATAAGTGCTTAGCATGATTTCATCAGCATCGGGGCTATCAAGATCACTGGGCTCTAGTCCAGAGGCTTTCATATAAAATTTAAATTTAAAAGAATTTTTAAAGCCTGGTCGGATATAGCAGCCCGAATAATTCAAGCATGCCAAGTGACTATGAACGTCTAAAATTGATTTTCTAAACTCCAGGGGAACCTTGATAGATCTGTCTTCCCGGCTATGTAGCTGTACAGACATTGCAATAACTAAACACAAAATGGTGGTAAATAAAAAAGACAATTTTCGAATCATAACGGATGAACTCCCCATGTCGCCTAAAGCCTTCTAGAAGACTAGACTAGATACTTTATTATTTCAATTAAAACCAAGATAGAATCCCATATTATAGTTTTTTAAGAATGATTCTAGTCTGTCATCCAGTTCAAGTTTTTTAAAAGAAATACGACAATAGGAGTATGAAAACACTTATAATGACTTTGAGTTCCATTTTTTTGCTTTCTGGTTGCATGAATGAATTTAAATTTCATGCCGA
>JAYTTH010000127.1:0-2267 GCA_043745515.1 Pseudobdellovibrionaceae bacterium
TTCTGACCACTACTGTTTCTTCATTTTCAACATTTAGACAGTCAAAAAAAGTAGCATTCCAAAAGGAACTGGGCGGCAAATAACTGCGAGTAACACTAAGATCAGTTTTCAAGGTTTGATCAACTGCTGTTACTTGCATCCGGCCCCATTTTAGTTTTCCATCGGCGTGTTCGCTATATTCAGATATCGGAGGGTCTACCTTGACCTTATACTTTCCAATGCATTTATTTTTTTCGTCTGAAGTAAGCTCTAGTATTTTTTTAAACTGATCTAGCGCAAATGAAATTGATTTTGGATCAGTTTTAGGATGGCCAGGAATGAAAGGATTTTTACAATACTCCGCCAATCGCTTTTGCAATGACTCAGAGAATTTACTTTTATCTTCTGGGCAGGTAATTTGGATCTCTTGTTTTTTAGAGGAATCGGCACCGTCGCCGGCATCATCGAACTTCAAATGAATTTCGCCCATCGCTTTTCCCGATTTATCGAAAAGCTGAAGCAATCCCGTGTAATGATTGTAGCCAGGCCCATCATCAAAATGAACATTGGATTGGACAGCATAATAACCTTGCTTGGGCCCTGTTAACAACCGTTCTTGATCGGGCTCTTTGCGTGCACCACACTCGGCAAAAGTAATAGTTGGGAATAACATTAACGAATTTATAATCAGCAATAGAAATATTTGTTTCATTTGCTGATTATACAAATTTAGAGAACTAAGTATAGCTGTTTAGCTTCCCAGCTAGACCGCATAAAAAATCGTTAGCTTACTGAGCGGCGCACCCGTTTATAGCATTGTCCATCGCTGTTGAGGCAGATTGGGTAATATAGTAAGAGTCATACAACTTTTGAACACAGCCTAATCCATTTTTTCGAATTCGCCCAGCGCCTTCTGCCGCTTTGGTTGCCGCTTGTGAGGCATTTAGGGTTATATAGTATTTTTCATAAATAAATTTAACCATCGCTAATTTATCACGCAATTTACCATCAGAACTGACCACCGCTTGATCCATTGCCGAGGACGCACTAAGGACAATATAAAATTTCTCATATAAAAACTTTAGAACGTCCAAATCGAGACCGCTTTTGCATGCTTTAATAGCTTTGTCAGCGGCAGCACTTGAATTCAAAACTATATAATATTTTTGGTAAGCAAACTCATAGCATAAATCAAACGACCCGTGCGATCCTGAATTTCCGGTCTCCTGTTCAGTAAGCAATTCAATTACATCTTTTAATTTATCTGCTGCTAGTTTCAAATTCTGATCGGACGCTTCGCTATTGACTGCCGCCGTTTTAACTTGATTTGCAAGTTTTAAGACTTTGTCAATTTCAGCTTGGCCAGCAAACACTGACTGAACTATAAAGAGACCACCCAATAGAACTAATTTTTTAAGCATACCAAACCCCTATTTTAATTAATTGAAAATTGAAAACACAAGATAGGGGATTTCAAGTTCATTTTCTAGAGGGTAAATTTATCACTATAAGAGTTACACAGGTTTCTAATCATTAAATTCTAGGAATACTATATAATTGAGGCCAGCGTGCCATGAGTGACTTAATTTCATTCATATCTGGATTTTGTTCTATAATGGTTGCCGACATTCCCGCTTTGTCCGCAATTGAAATGATCAAACCTAGCATTGTCCTGACTTCATGCCGAGTTCTACTTAAAGCTTCAGGATTTGAACTTTCCTTCGTGACGATTCGGTAATTCGACGCAATATCATCGGCCTGTTTCTGCAGCTCGAGCAATTTGGCTTTAACTTTGTCGTCCTCTATCAGTCTCTGATCTTCTAAAAGTTCCCTACTTTCTTTGTTTGTTTGCAATGCTCTTTTTATTCCATTCAAAATGGAACCGTAGTCATTTTGATCAATGATTTTAACCAGCTGAAGAATCGAATTCAAATCCGATTTCACTTTTGCAACCACTTGTTCACCACTAAGCGGCCCAAATTCAGTTGAATAGGCGTGCTGAACTAAAAAGCGATACAGTTCGTCGTTGTTTTTTCGAATAGTCTTCAATCCATCGTGAGCCGATTTCTCGCGCTGCCGATGGGTCAGCATCGCTTCTAGATCTAATTTTGCTAATCGAAAGCCTTCCTCGGCACTGGCCAACAATTCACTGCGTGAATGTCCCAATACTCGATTTCGCTTTAACTCTTTGATTGCCTCTCGTTTTTGACGCCGAACAATGTCCATTGTTCTATATTTGAATGCCAATCGCTTTCCAGAATTTAAAATGCGACCTAGTAAATTAGAAT
>JAYTTH010000128.1:0-2266 GCA_043745515.1 Pseudobdellovibrionaceae bacterium
CTGTAAGGGTCGCCAAAACGACCCTCAACAAGTTTGTCTTCATCAGAAAAAAATACCTGGGTAGTGGGGTGTTTTGATATCTCTGTCGCAAAAACGCGAAGGGCATCTGGGAACACAAAATCATCTGAATCAGCGGGAATTATAAATTGGCCGGACGCTTTTTCTAAGCAGAGTTTCATACCGGGAATAATTCCGATGTTATTTTTAACTTCGATTACCTTAATATTGGCAAAACGTTTCAAGCCATCAAGAAGGTCAAGCGTATCGGAAGCGGTACTTCCATTATTTAAGACAATCCATTCTGACTGGGCAAAGCCATCCAGATTCAAAATGCTATCAATTAAAATCTTGAAGTATCCTTTAGGGGTATCGTAGACAGTCGTCAAAATAGAGAATTGACCATCCACCGGCAGCACAGGATACCGATCAGATCGCAAACGCAATTCTTCAAAAGGGCGATAGGGGATCGGTTGCGGTCCATTAAAAAAACCAGCGCGGTTGAGTAGAACCTTCAAAATGACTTTAGTTGTAGGAGTTAAATCAATCAAACACAGAAAAATTCGCACGGGTAAAGATCTTTTAGCAATAACTGTTTTCTCTTTAACTATCCCCATCGTTTTTGAACCACGCTAAGTGTTCTAACTAAAGACATATTTAAGGAATCATCCCAAGTTGTAGGCAGGGTTACTGCTGAATTGGCTTCTCTATTGGATGTTGAACTGGACTGGCGAACGGCTTGCTTAAGCGCCTCTAAAAGTGAACTTATGTTAGATTGGCTTCCAATTATGTTTCCCGAAAGCTGATTTAAATTTGCGGGTGTTTTGCATAAATAACTTGTAGTTACGACGACATTTCCACACGCAGCGGCCTCTAGTGGCGTGTAACTAGGATGTGGACTCATCATCAAGGATAGAACAACATCAGTAGTTCTTAATTTTTCAGCATAGTCATTATAAGACAACCAAGGAAGACATTGGATTTCCCAGCCATTATTAAACTTTATACCGGGAATCTGTTCACCAATAAAAAATATGTCCCATTTGTCTTTTTCAATTTCGCCGCTTGAGGTGAGTTGGTATAAGGCCTCTAAGCCCATTTCATATAGATTTCTAGCGCCAATGCCTGGGCGTGCGTAAAAAAGAAGTGTTTTTTTTGCCGACGACATTGCGTTTTTCTTTTCAAAATAAAACAGGCGCCGGTCTAAAGCGGGCTTGAAAAACACAGTTTCCCATTGCGCATTCAAAATTTTATTTTCCTGAAGATAGTTATAAAGACTTTCAGAATTAACGATAGGGTAGATTGGAAAACTATAAGGCTCAAGCGCCAGCGCGTGACGCGTGCCCCATCCGTAAAAACCGACTTCAAAATCTTGAACAAAGTAAAAGATGGATTGACTATGATTTTTTAGCGCTTTAGCCAAAGACTGGGCTGTCCACCAAGCCGATGCCATAAAAAAATCGTCCGGCGAAACCGTGACGTTCGCGCCGTCCATAAAGTCGGCAAATTCAACCATGGTTTTGTCAATTTTTCGCCCAATCAAAGATTCAAAATGGTTAAACAAAAAATCACGATTTGATTCAATCTCTGTGTTTTGGCTCAGTAGGCGAACAGGTATTTTATGCTCGGTAAGTCGCAGAGCAAATTGCAGGACGGTGTTTGGGCCTCCGGAAAGTTTTTCTAATTTTAACGATGGTAAAACGACATTAAAAAACTTTTTTTGTGTAGCTGAAAAAGTAAATTCACCGCCCAAGCAATCAGGGTTTTGCTTCCAAAAATCAGAGCTATTGTAGTCCGGAATTGGTGGCGGCGGAGATGGCGGGGGAGCCATGATCTCAGATGGTAAGCGGGCAATAAATTTTGCGATTCGTTTTTGGATTTTATAGAGATTTCGAAGCATTGAAGTGATAATTGCGATCTGGGCCTATTTTGTCAAGTGTGCATCATTAATTTCTTGAATTCGAAAACCCACCATCATACATTCTTTGCAATGGAAAATCTTAAAAAGTATCAGTTCGACATATATCAAAGATACACATTCCTAAGAATTATATCGGACGTAATTTTTGGCATTAACGGCTTTCCGTCTATGACGATACTGGATGTTGGCTCGGGGCCTAGGCGACTACTAGCTGAGTTTTTTACAGGTGCTGCAGTGCACATTACTCGCGCAGATGTGAACAATTTCGGAGACAGTGAAATTGTACTTTTGAACCAAGACGGTACGTTACCTTTCGGAGATAAAACATTCGACATGGTCATTTCGATG
>JAYTTH010000129.1:0-8295 GCA_043745515.1 Pseudobdellovibrionaceae bacterium
CCTATTTACGAAGTTCTATAGGAGTGCCAATGCGAAGAGCTCGCCCATAAAAGGGTCAGGATTGGGCCTCTATCTGGCTAAATATTTTACAGAGCTTCATCAAGGGCAGATCTTTGTTGAATCGTCATATAGCCAAGGGACGATTTTTACGGTACAATTGCCCCAGCTTTAAAGATGGTAGGTTTTGTTAAGTCGAAACCTATTTGCAGGAGGTTTCGATGTTTCGAATATTAGTGGTAGACGACGATGCAGGATTGCGTCTTTCCATCAAATCTGCGTTTACTCCCTTCAAGAAATTTGATGTTTCGGAAGCCTTTGATGGAGTCAATGCCGTGGAAAAAATCAAATCCACGGGCGCAAAAAATGAAGCTAAATTTGATATTATTTTGCTCGATGTGGATATGCCTAGGCTAAATGGTCTAGAAGCTTTAAAGCAGATTAAGGAATTTGACCCAGGATTGATCGTGATTATGTTAACAGCCCATGCGACATTGAGCGATGCGGTTGTTGCCGTTAAAGATGGCGCTTACAATTACATTTCAAAACCTGTTTCTTCTGAAGATTTAGTGGCCTTGGTTGAAAAAGCAATTCATGCGCATTCCTTGATTTCTAATATTGCAGCCAGTTCGCCAGTAATGTTTGAAGGCGGCCGAAAAATTATTGGTAATACGTCGCAAATGCAGAAAGTTTTTAATATCATTAATAAATTAGCCAAAGTAGAAACGCCGGTTCTTATTCGAGGCTCCAGCGGTACTGGCAAAGAACTTGTCGCAAAGGCCATTCATTTCAATTCAACTCGCAAAGATGACAAATTTGTCGCGATCAACTGTTCTGCCATTCCTGAAAACTTGTTTGAATCGGAATTGTTTGGTCACGAAAAAGGCTCGTTCACAGGCGCGTCCGAGCGAAAAATAGGTAAATTTCAATTCGCTGAAGGTGGCACACTGTTTTTAGATGAAGTGGGCGATATGCCACAATTGATGCAAGTTAAAATACTGCGTGTGTTGCAAGAAAAACTGTTCACTCCAGTGGGCTCTAACCGTGAAATACAATCGAATGTTCGTATCATTGCCGCTACAAACAGACCACTTGAAGATATGATCAAGACTGGCAGTTTCCGCGAAGATTTGTTTTATCGCCTAAACGTAGTGCCTGTTATTCTGCCGGCTTTGGCAGAACGCAAAGATGATATTGAAAGGTTGATCCAAATCTTTATTAAAAAATTCAATGACACGCACAAAAAGAAAATTTCGGGTGTTACTGTGGATGCAATGAATATTTTGAAAAAATACAACTGGCCGGGAAATATCCGAGAGTTAGAAAACGTTATCGAACATTCTTTTGTTCTAGAATCGTCACACGTTATTACCTTGGCTTCTCTGCCAGAAAGCGTGATGGAATCGGTGGGCGTCAGTCTTTTTGATTTAGAAAAAATGATCGAACATGAAAAGAAGCAGAACGATTCCCAGTCCAATAAAGGTCCTGTTTTTGTCGATACGGGAATCGACATTCCTGACGACTCTGACACAGACGATGATTCTGATGACATCGCCATCGAAAACACCGGCATGAAGCTGTCCTTCAATGGCGAATTGGATTTCAATGCCCAAAAAGAAGTTTTTGAAAAAGAATTTATTATCAAAGCTTTAAAAACGTTCAAAGGTCGAATAAATCAAACGGCCTTGCATGCTAATATCCCTAAAAAGACGTTGCTTAGAAAGATCGAAAAATATGGGATAGTTGCCAAAGACTATAGCGAGTAGTTCATAAATTTAGTCCATTAAGTGAAAAAAGTATCTGAAAAAACTGTCTAAAAAATGACAGTTGTGGGTCTTCCCATGCCTGGGGTATGACCTGATCTGGGATGATTTTTTTATTTAATTTGGGGTTTGCTTATGAAGTTCATTGTATCGGCTTCCGTTACTTTTTTAATGTTTTTAAATTTAGCGTCGGCTGACAGCCGTTGTGGTGGCCAACGTGGTTCACCCTGCCAACAATTTTACGGGCGTCTAGAAGCTTTCAAAAAACTAATGTCTGCGGAAAATTCTCAAGGAGATGCTGAAGGTAACTTTACTCTTGTTGCGGACATCGCTAAACGTTTTAATTTAAATCTTCAATTTGTTACCGATAATTTTGTATACCTTCAAGAGGCTGTCGGCGGCTCAAGTTCAACCACTGAGGCTCGTGAATCGTTTAAAATGGCAATCAGCGAGGTGAATCAGTTTAGTCAACTTCACCAGGTGGTCGATGCTTTTGTTGATCTTATTCACGCGGAAAATTCGATAGGAGATGCTCAAGGTGATTTTTCAGTTGTAGCCGACGAAGCCCGTCAAAGACAAGTATCCATTGGTGTTTTAGCCAATGCCTTTATTGATATTCTTCGCGCGGAAGGTGGAGCTGAAATGACCGCCGAAGCAAGATCCGCATTTAAAATGGTTATTTCAGAAAATACTAAGTTTCAACCTGCTGAGGCTACTATAAATTATTTGCGAATACGATCGCTGGAAAATTTAAGGACGCCATTTCAATTGCGTTGATTTTTCTCAATTTAAATTTTGCAATAGTTTATTTTATAAAATTCAAAAATACGGCATCGTGGCCAAAGACGCTATTATCGCAAAAACAGGTAATATTTTATTGACAGTAAATTTGATTTAATCAGCTCGTGCCAGCGGGGGTTTTAAAGCCCAAATTAAAAATAAAAATTGAAAATTATTCTAGAAAAAAGTGTCACAAAATAATTAATTCTTATAATGCCATTCATTATTTTTATGGAGAAATAAGATGTATTGACTCGAGACCGATTGATTCTTAGGGTCGTTTTCCCATGGCAATGAATCCGATCCCTCCTCAGGCTTATACTAAAGAATCTATGTTGAAAGCCTATGCTTGGTTGCAGAATCAGGATGCCTCGATCAAGGAAATGGCCACTACACCTGATATTTTGGTAAGTTTGTTTCTGAAAGCGAACAGAGATGGCGAAGGGGCTCTGGATCGCCCCTCTATTCAAAACTTTAAGCACGAATTAAAACAATTGGCTGGTCTAATGGGAGAGTTTGATAAAGAGCGTCCCGTTGTGCCCAATCAAACTCTTAAAACTGGCGAGTCAAACTTAGACTCCAAGACCAGGGCACTCGAGGGTGTGGGACTTAACGCTGCAAGCAAGCGGGAGGGCTACGCTAAGCCGTTGGAATCATTGAGCATAGACTTTCCTAGTTTAGAGAAGAAATTCAATGCATCCCTCAATCCAGCCACACAAGCGACGTCCCCTTCTGCCTTGGGGCTCGATTTTGACATAGCATCAGTCACTCTTATCAATGAAGTCAGACAAAAGCTGAACTTGAGTTCAAATACCGAAGCTCTCAAAGTCCTAATTCAAGTCGGATACAATAAAATTAAAAAGCTGCTTTAAACGGCGTTTAAAAGCACCACCTGGCTGTGTTGAACCGTCCAAATTAAGCTTGTTTAGGAAAATAGAATTCAATATATTTATCAGGTACTTATTGATCAAGCCATATTAAACAGTAAACGAATTTCAAAAAAGGTAATCGCGTGAGCACTACTCTGTTAAAGGACTACAAATCAACTATTCGACTTCCTCAGACTGGTTTCCCAATGAAGGGCGATTTGAATATTAAAGAACCGGAAATGATCAAGACTTGGGAAGAAAATAAAATTTATCAAAAAATCCAAGAGAAAAACAAAAGTGCCAAACATTTCATTTTTCAAGATGGACCTCCGTATGCCAATGGAAACATTCATATTGGGCACGCATTAAATAAAACTTTAAAAGATATCGTCGTAAAATACAAATCCATGAAAGGGTTTAATACGCCCTTCATACCTGGTTGGGATTGCCATGGATTGCCTATCGAGCACAAAGTGATGAAGGATCTAACGGAGAAAAAACTCGTTAAAACGGACCATGAAATTTTAGCTCTTTGTCGCGCAGAAGCTTCAAAATGGATTGAGCAACAAAGAATTCAATTTCGCAGATTAGGAATTCTAGCCGATTGGGAACATCCTTATTTGACGATGGCTCATGACTATGAAGCAGAAGAAATTCGGGAATTTGCTCGGGCCTTTGAAAAAGGCGTCGTCTATCGCGGGGAACGCCCGGTGTATTGGAATTGGACTTTGAAAACTGCTTTGGCCGATGCTGAAGTAGAATATCACATGCATAAATCGCCTTCGATCTATGTAAAGTTTGAAGTTAATGATTCTAAAACGTTGACTGCCTTGGGTTTGCCAAAAGGTAAAACTTATTTTGTAATTTGGACGACCACACCGTGGACATTGCCAGCAAATGTGGGGATCTGTTTACACCCTGATTTTGAATATGGTGTGTTTCGCAGCGGGGATGACAATTTGGTTGTGGCTAAAGGTCTGAGTGAAACTTTTGCTAAAGAAACAGATTTGACTTTGAGTTTGTTATCAACGCATAAAGGTGCTGACTTAGATAATTTAAATGCTAGGCACCCCTGGATAGATCGAGACTCGCGTATAGTTCTGGGATTGCACGTCAGTCTAGAGGCGGGAACTGGCTGTGTTCACACGGCTCCAGGGCACGGTGCGGACGATTTTAAAGTTGGGCTAAAATACAATTTGCCAGTTTTGTGTCCTGTGGATGATTCGGGAAAATTCACAGACGAAGTTCCTGAATGGCAAGGGATGAATATATTCAAAGCCAATCCTCTGATAATCGAAAAGTTAAAGTCGATTGGCTTGCTAGTAAAAATGCAAGAAATCGAACATTCCTATCCGCATTGTTGGCGATCCAAAACTCCATTGATTTTTAGAACGACACCGCAGTGGTTTTTGGGAATCGATTTGGAAGAAACGCAAATCCGAAAAAAAACGATTGAAAGTATTCAGAAAATTAACTTTATTCCCGATTGGGGTAAAGCGCGATTTCAAGCGATGATGGAAAATCGTCCTGATTGGTGCCTAAGCCGCCAGCGTATCTGGGGAGTTCCGATCCCTATATTTTACTGCATTGCTACGGCTGAGCCTTTGGTAGATCTCGAGGTAATGATGAAGGTCGCGGATGTCGTTGGAAAAAAAGGAATCGAAGGATTTAATTCGACGCCCGTCGCGGAATTTTTAGGACAGAAAAAATACTTTCCGGTTCACGTTCATCCTAAAAACAAAGACAAATTTGGTTCAGAAGGCTTTCGCCACGGCAAAGATATATTAGACGTTTGGTTTGATTCCGGAGTTGCCTACGCGGCGGTTCAAAGGAAGCGATTAGGTGTTCCTGGGCCAGCAGATATCTATCTAGAAGGAAGTGATCAACATCGTGGCTGGTTCAACACATCGATGTTGGCGTCTATAGCAACTACTGGGCAACCTCCATTTAAAACATTGTTGACCCATGGTTTTGTTATGGATCCACAGGGCCGCAAGATGAGTAAATCGCTAGGCAACGTAGTTGATCCCAATGAAGTATCTAGTAAAAGCGGCGCCGAGATTGTTCGATTGTGGGCGGCGTCGGGTGACTACAGTCAAGACGTTGCCTGTGGTAAAGAAGAACTGACTCGAGTGACTGAAACGTATCGCCGGCTTCGCAATACAATGAGGTATTTGCTTGGCTCGTTAAGTGATTTTAATCCAAAGACCGATAAAATTGCTGTGACTCAAATGCCAGAACTAGATCAGTGGGCCATGAATGAGCTTTTTGATTTGGTAGAAAAAGTCGAGGCCGCCTACGAGAGTTATGATTTTTATAAAGTGTATCATGCTTTAAACCAATATTGTACGGTGACCCTGTCTTCGATCTATTTAGATGTTCTTAAGGATCGATTGTACACTTGGAAGGAAAACGGAGTTCCAAGGCGATCGTCTCAAACTGTAATTTTTTATATTTTAGAATCTTTGATGGGGTTGATGGCGCCGATTTTGTCGTTTTTAGCGGAAGAGTCCTATCAGCACTACGCATTTAAAACTAAAGAATCCATTTTTCTTTTGGATTTTCCAAAAGCAAATGCCGAATGGAAAAATGCAATCATCAAAGAAAAATTTACGACTTTAATTGAAGTAAGAACCGAAGTTCAAAAAGTTCTAGAAACCTTGCGAACTCAAAAAATAATTGGCGCCTCCCTAGAAGCGCAAGTGACGATTTCGGCTCCTAAAGAAAAATTTCAAGTTTTAAATCGATTCCAGGGTTTGCGCGAATTTTTAATTATTTCTGAAGTGGCACTCGTCGAAGGAGACTGGTCCGTAAAAGCAAGTAAAGCCAACGGAGAAAAATGCGTTCGTTGTTGGACGTACTCCACCCAAATATCAAAATCTGAGGACCTTCCCGGAATTTGTCCGAAATGTGTAGAGGCACTAATATGAAGAAAAAATATATTTTAATGCTAATTATAGCAGGTATTGTCGTGGCGCTGGATCAATTGACTAAAATTTATATTCACACACGGTTTCAGTTAGGTGAATCTTTGGTCGTGCTTGAAAATATTTTTAATTTCACCTACGTGCGAAATTATGGCGCAGCTTTTGGTTTTTTATCTGAGAGCCATCCATTGTTTCGAGAAGTGTTTTTTCTTTCGATGCCTCCCATCGCGGTTATTATCATTTTTACAATTTTAAGAACTGTAAAGGACGATGATTTGCTTCAGACATCCGCTTTGTCTTTGATCTGTGGCGGCGCTTTAGGCAATTACATAGATAGATTGAACTATCGCTATGTAATCGATTTTCTGGATTTCCACTTTTACAATCGATACAGCTACCCGGCATTTAATATTGCAGATTCAGCGATTGTTTGTGGAGTTGGGATTTTAATTTTAGTTATGCTGCTAGAAAAGAAAAAGACTCAGGTAGCTCAAAGCAGTCCTGGGTAATCCAAGCTTACTTCCAGTTAGCGGTTACTCGTTGAAGAAATAGTGAAACGAAGGATTGGGTTCTTTTTTGTTGGTTTCTGTAAAGAAAATGCTAATTACTTCGGTCCGCTGACCTACTTTTACATTAAAAATAGTCAAATCGGAATTTTCCACGATTTGGTGCAAGCCACGACCCGCGCCACCCTTTCCGTCATTTAACGACCCAGCTTGGCCACTGTAACAGCTATCGAGATAGTTGATAATCACATCTTTGGTGAGCGAGCCAAAGGGATCGGTCACGGAAACGGCTAGATAGATTCCATCGCAGCCATATTTTATCGTTGATTGTAAATGAGTTTCCAATACGACTTCAGTTTTTCGAGATAAATGATTAAAGAGGGAATTTCCAGCTTTGTCTGTTGGGGCATCATAGATTGCATTCATCAAAAGTTCTTCAGCCACCTGATACATTTTTTCAAGGACCGTGTTACGAATTCCAAGTCGCCGAAAGTAAGCTAGCATATCGTCTTTTAGTTTCAATCGCTCGGTACTGGCGGACACTTTTTTAGATTGAATGTCGACCCCCCAGGAAAGGTATTTTTCGATGCCAAAAACGTCGTTATTCAAAAGTTTCGAAAGTGTGGTTAACAGCGTCTTTATGGTCAGTTGCTTGTCTTCGGGGTCACGAGTTATAAGGTTATTAACTATTTTGGCTTTTTTTAGAACCGGAATATTTTCTTGTACTCGTTTAGAGGTAATCATTACTGCTTTTTTTATGTCGGGAAGAGTCGGGATAATGTCCGAGCAATTGTCGTCAAATACGACCAGATCGTATTTATTTAGCTGTAACAATTGCTTGGCCGCAGTGACATCTGCGGCGATGTCCATTCTAACGCCCGAGCTTCCAACAGCCATTTTTGCCAAAACCAATTGTTTTCGATCCATATCAACAAGAAGCACGCTTTTATCGCCTGCCTTTTCAAGGGTAGCCTGGGCTTCAAAGAGCTCACGGTTGGCGATTTCAAACAAGCGTGCTTTTTCATTTGTGCGAATAAGTCGATCGGCTAGGACCGTTGAATAGACCCTGTAGAGCAGTGAATTAAATCTATCGAAATCTTTTTGTGGAACGTGGCTGAAATGATCTGAATCAATAATAAAAACAGTAACTTCATTCTTAGCAACAATCGAAGACGTCACAGGCCTTTTTAAAACTACGCTCATTTCACCCATGACGTCACCTGGGGTTTGAAGAATGGCAACAACTTCATTTTCTAGAGTTATTTCCGCGACGCCGGCTCGTAAGAAATAGAGTTTAGTATTGAGTTCGCCTTCACGTAAAATATAATCTTTTGCATTGAATTTTTTTTCCACAGTCATAGTGGAAATTTGTAAAAGCATTTCATCGCTGAAAGTTTTAAAAAAAGCAAAATTTCTTAGTTCTTTAGCTATCTCAACTGGATGTAAACCCATA
>JAYTTH010000130.1:0-8291 GCA_043745515.1 Pseudobdellovibrionaceae bacterium
CGTTCGCCTTTAGATGTTTGCTCTATCACATAAGGAATTAGTGCCACAGTGGTTTCTCCTGGTGAGTTGGACGTTCTTTATTCTGCATTACTATCGGCCATTTTCAGAACTACTTTATTTAAAAAGGCCTTGAAGAATCAATTAACTATGATACGACTAGTTTACGATTTTCAACTAGCTTTGAGCCACGGAGTCATAAAATGACAATTGATTTAATTTCCCAAGACCTTGAGTCAGCAATCAACGCGAAATCAAACACGATTTTAGTCCTTTTCTCAAACGTAAGCGATAGTAAAGACAAAACTCCCGTGTTGCATAATAAAAGTCTAGCGAAACAGCTTGAGACAAATTTAGAAGAAAAATCCATATCTGGAAAATCGGGTGAGACAGTCTTGTTTCGGGAATTTTCAGGAGCACCATGTCGGCACCTCTTGGTTGTTGGTCTGGGATCTCTAAAAGACGTGACCCATGAATCTCTTAGACAGTGCTCGGCTTCCATCCACGATTACGTGAAACAACTTAATTACCCCGAGGCATTTGTGGATTTCAACTCAATGCCTCAGAAAATGAAAAATCCCGCAAACGTGCAGGCATTGGTTGAAGGCTTGGTGCTTTCTTCTTACGAATTTAGTCAATTGAAGTCTAAAAAAGACAAAAAAGAAAAAGCCGCTGGAATGTTGTTTCACATTGCACTCAAAGAATCTAAAACAGTGGCCTATAAGAACGCCTTCAATCAAGCTTTAACGTTGGCGGAAACTGTGAACTTTTCAAGATTTTTAGGTGATATGCCTGGTAATTTGATGACGCCAGAAATTCTAGCTGAAAAATCAGTCGAAGCAGCGCGCGGAACAAAAATAAAAGCAACCATATGGAATAAAGATCGAATTAAAAAAGAAAAGATGGGCGGCCTGCTTGGTGTTTCAATGGGTTCGGAAATCGATCCGCGATTTATAATTTTAGAATACAATGGGGCGGCTAAGTCTAAAAAACCAGTTGTTTTTGTTGGTAAAGGCCTAACATTTGACTGCGGCGGAATCAGCATTAAACCGTCGGCAGCGATGGAAGAAATGAAGTATGACATGTGCGGCGGCGCGAATGTGATTGGCGCAGTTCTAGCTATTGCAAAATTAAAATTGAAAGTGAATGTAATTGGCTTAATACCGGCAACAGAAAATATGCCAGGACCTTTGGCAACAAAACCGGGCGACGTCCACACGGCACGCAATGGTAAAACATTTGAAGTTAATAATACCGATGCTGAAGGTCGTTTGATTCTGAGTGATGCGTTGGTGTATGCTTGCGAGCAAAAACCAGAAATCATAATTGATGCGGCTACGTTGACCGGCGCAATGGTCGTGGCCTTGGGGAACACTCATACCGGTTTTTTTACTCGAAATGAAAAATTAAAGAAAACTATTGAAAACGCAGCAAAAGTTTCTGGCGAATGGGTTTGGAATATGCCGCTATGTGATTTTCATGTTCAGGATATGAAAGGCACGTTTGCTGACCTTTCTAATATTTCCTCTGGCAAGGGCGCGGGTTCGTCTACAGCCGCTGCCTTTTTAGAACAATTCGTAGAAGACGGAATCCCTTGGGCCCATTTTGATATAGCAGGGACCGCATGGGCTGTCGGTGGACGTCTCAAGTACTGTCCTAAAAAAGGTGCTAGTGGAATTATGGTCAGAACATTTGTTGAAATTGCTCGAAGTTTTGAAAACTAATTCCGAGAATAATATTTCATACACGAAATTTGCGATGTCTTTCCCCTTTTGAAAAATTGGCCAATGGATTCAAAAAAATCTCGAACGCTTGGCTTGTTTTTTTCAACGCCTTCTTCCGATGTTTTCAGAACTATATGAATATAGCGACGCGACGAATAGGTTTCATAGAATGTAGATCCCAAAGGGAAGACTGCGGACATACTATGCTGAGTGGACAAATCGGTTGGACCAGAGCGAGTCGTGCCAATCACCGGTGCATAGAGAGCCGTTTTATAGGAAGCTTTAGAAAAAGTAATTTTTTGATTTTTTTCTGGAAGGGATCTAGTTTCCATAGAAAAGCCAAATCCGCCGCCGGCACCGGCTTCGAAAATTGGTAAAAAGGCGCGTTTCAATGTTTCAAAATCAAAAAATAGATCTAAAACCCAAGCCGATTTTTTATCCACTTGAATTCGCGATACTCCAAGGCCCAAAGACGCGCCCAAGTAAAACCCAAAATTCGGATTTACATGGTCTTTTAGGGGCGTTTTCGCTATTAAAAAATCGTAAATCAATCGCCCCATTGTTGCGCCAACTCCAGACGTTATAAACACAGGAACTCCGTAGGTATTGCTGCCAACAAATTGCCGACTTTTCTGAAAAAATATATTATTCAGAGAATTCAACAAGCCTTGAATCAATTTATAGGGAGGTTTTATCTGGGCAACTTTAAAAATCTGTTCAAATCGGTCACCAAACATTAATAAAAATCCATGTTTTTTAGATAAAAAGCTGCGCAATTCACTTTCGCTAAGGGCTTCAATGTTTTCATTTATCTCTTTGACCATCTCTTTAGAAAATTCGATTCGATATTTTTTAAAATCGTGGGCAATTGATTTTGATTTGGCAGCATCAACGCCTTCAAGATCAATATTTTCAACGGTCCAATCAACGCTCGGGCCAAAGGGCACAAAAAAATTAGACACTTTTTTTTCAACAGCGGGAATCGAATTGGATCGGATCATTTGAATCAGTTCTGCTTTCGAGTAACCGTCAAGCTCGTGGCCATCGAACTGCTTAGAATTGTAATTTATAATGGTCTCATCAGCCTGAGCAGTCGGTAACTCCTGTGCCGATTGAATCAAAAACGAAGGGCTGTCTTGCACTTCAGACCCGAAAGTAGGACCGGAAACCACCAAAATAAAAACGGAAAAAAGAACCTTGTTTATCATAGGCAGATCTATACACGAGCAATTGTCCAAAGGATCCTGTCATTGATAAGTACACTAATAACTTCAATAATAATCGTGAGCTCGTAATAGGGCGCAGGGTTTCTATGTAATCATGACAATTAAACGTCAAAAAAGGTCACTGAAGGAAATCATTCAATGCCCGTGTCACCGTTCTAAATAAAACGGTGCTGAGTCCAGCCGCGCTCTTTGGCCATTTGCTGCAGCTGGTATTCTGATTTATAAAGCCGATCCTCACGGTTGGCGGCGCTGACTGCCAACCTTATATGGCTAGCAAATTCGAGTAAATTTATATCCCCTTCTGAATTCCCAGAAGCTAAAAACGGAACTGTTTGACTGTGCTTTTTGTAGGCATCGACTTTTCCAGCCCTATAAGTAATTACTCCAGACTGCTTAGTCGTAATGTATCCATTTTCAACTTGAGTTTCGACACCTATGACACAGGAATCGTCCAGGCCCAAAAACTTTGCGCCAGGCTGCACGGCCCAGGAAATCGACGCCGTTACTATATTAATTTTTACCTTATTATTTAGGAGCAAATCGATCAGTTTCTTTTGTTCATCAAAAACTGGAAACGGCTTAAGCGATTTCAAAGCATCTTCTGCCCATTGACGAACCTGTGTCAGGGATTTTCCTTGATAAATTTGTGCTAACCACAAATAGGCCTCTTTAGGATCAGAGTTTTTTTTCTTTAGCTCCTGATAGTGATCCCAAGGATCTGGCGGAAGCTCCACCAGACGATTGTCTATCGTAAAGTTAAATAGATTTTCGCCCAGATCCGTGTCCCAAAGGGTTCCATCGGCATCAAATAAGGCTACCAACGGAGTCGGATTTTTCTTGAGTTCAGCCAGAGTTTCATTTAACTCTTTCCAAAATGTTTCGGGGTAAGATTTGTATTTCATAGATTGAAACCCTAACGTAATTTAAGTACACTGTCCATAATTGGAATGTTTCTTTCCGGAGAGAAAAAGAGAACCATGAGTTTTTACTGCCGAGTGATGCAAAATGAAGATATAGAAGAACTGCTCGATTTCGAGACTAAAAAATTAGGTGAAATCGAGCAAAATGAAATGGAACGTGAGTTTATCAAGTGGAATTCGCGCTGGAGAAAGGAATCTCTAGAACATTACGCCTCGCTTGGATGGAGTTTTTTGGCCAGAAATCCCGACATTAAATCTAATTTTTCAAATGAAGGCTTGTTGGTTGGCTATTTTACGGCTCAACCGTTGCTGTTTTTAGAAGGTCAGACCCAGTCACTTTGGGTCGAACACCTTTCTTATTCTGCGCTGCAAGCACGTGATGAATTGGTAGATATCGCATACAAACTATCTCGGGATAAGCATTTTCAAAGGGTTTATTTCTTAAACAATCAAGGCGTTATAAATTCCGTCAACGCGTTTAAACCAGAAACATGGAATCCGCAGATTATTTATGTAAAGACTACGAAATGAATCCACTCGGCAATGAGCAGCGAAATCAAAATTTAGTTCGTATGAACCGAGAAATTTTTGATTTATTGGTCATTGGCGGCGGCATTACAGGTGCAGGAGTGGCTCGTGAAGCAAGTTCACGTGGGATGAAAGTTGCCTTGGTAGAAGGTAAAGATTTCGCTTCTGGTACGTCATCTCGTTCAAGCAAACTGATACACGGCGGGATTCGGTATTTAGAAAATTTCGAATTTAAATTGGTTTTTGAAGCCTTGACTGAGCGAAAAACTTTGTTTGAAATCGCGCCCCATCTTGTGCATCCCATGCGGTTTATGATTCCCATTTTTAAAGAATCCCGAGTTTCATTTTTTACAATGGGAATTGGAATGTGGCTTTATGATCTGTTGTCACTTTTTCAAGCGCCTGAAATTCACAAACGACTTCGAGCCGAAGACACACTAGAGGCGCAAAAGGAACTAAAGCAAAATCAGTTGGTGGGATCTTATATTTACTATGATGCCTATATGGATGACGATCGGCTTACCATTGAAACTCTTCGTTCAGCGGCCACCCATGGGGCCGCTATTGGAAATTATTTAAAAGTTCAAAACATAACTAAGTCCAAAGAAAATTATATTGTCGACGTTGTTGACACCTTAAAAAACGAACATATTCAACTTCGTTGCAACCAAATAGCCAGCTGTACCGGGCCGTGGACCGATATTTTTGGATCTCAGATTGAAAAAACCTGGCAAAAAAAACTACGACCTACAAAAGGGATTCATTTAATCCTGCCAAGAAACAAGTTGCCATTGAATCAAGCTATTGTGATGGGGGCCGAAAAAAGTTCTCGAATTATTTTTGGAATTCCACGCGGTGACTACACAATTATTGGAACGACCGATACTGATTTTCCTGGTAATCCCGATGAGGTTCATTCGGATAGATCGGATGTTGACTATTTGTTGCAAGTATTAAAATCATATTTTCCAAACTCAAATGTGAACATTGACGACATTTTGTCTTCTTATTCGGGAGTTCGTCCTTTAGTAAAAGATAATTCCTCAACTCCTGGAAAGACCAGTCGTGAACATTTAATTTTTAAAGATAATCTTGATATTACTCATGTTTCCGGCGGAAAATATACGACCTATCGCAAAATGGCTGACGATGCTGTAAAATCAATGTTACACGATTTGCCCTATGAAAAACGATATCAGTTTAAAAACTCTCGTACGTTGGAACCCATAAATGACTTAATTACCGAGCAAGGCTATCGTGATTTTTTGGCCCAGCAAATTACTGGCGACGAAATCAAAATGGCTGAAAGATATGGCCCCGAAGCAACTGTAATTTTAAAATCCAATCCAACCTATTCTTTATTACAAAAAGAAGTGGCCTTTCATATCGAACAGACGATGTGTCTGAATATTCCAGATTTCTATATTCGACGGTCGAATTTATTTTTATACCATCGAGATCATGGTTTAAGTAAATTTCAAGAGATCGCCGAAGTTTATCGTGATAAACTCGAATACTCTGCTGAGCAAATCACTGCCGATTTGTCTTTCTTAAAGGCCTATATTCAAACTGAAATGGGTTGGAAAAAAACCTAATATCATAGCTGAAATCTAGATTTGAATTCCTATTTTTTGAATGCTAAAAGTGACTTGCTCAGTGATTCCTGAATCGCATCGGACCAAATAGAATAGTTGGAACCATAGTGTAAACACATTTTATCGCCCCTGGGTGGATTGGCCTTGGTACGTATATAGCTATTAATGAATTCGCATTTAAGTCCATTAACCTCAACTTGATCAAGCGCATTCTCGATTGCATTTGAAACTAGCTGCTTCCTATATCGATTTTTTTTGCAGCTGGCGCCGTTGCGTGATTTTCCAACAGACGCTGGTCCAATCCAAATGCATTTTTTCCCGAGTTCTAAAATACGAATAGCCATCCTTTTCGCTTGCACACTGGCCGATTTGACATCTACCAAATGATTGTCACCCAACTGGATAATGACGACATCAGAATCTTTTGCAAGCTCATCGATTGATCTAGTGCGCCCCGAATTTGATTCGAAGTTAACTACACCGTTCATCGCTGACAGGTGCCTATTACATCCATAACTTCCGTCTTCTGGTTTGTCTAAGTAACCCTGAATATGAGCCCCACAAACCGCAACGGCCGATTTGATATCCCCTATTCTGATCAGTGTTGACTGTAAATGGTCAAAAAGTCCCTTTGGGTAGGCGCTTTGGGAATCTCCGATATAGGTCATTGAAAGCGCCAAACCATTAGACTCGGTTAAAAGCATGGCCGCCATAGAATATAATATAATTTGAACTTTAAAAAATAGTTTCATGGCGATACTTCCTAACGATTTAACTATTAAAAAATGGAACCCTAAAATCAACCATATCTATGATAGCCAGACTTTAGGTTAGAATTTTAACCAATAAACGCTTTGTGAAGACGCTTCAAGGTGTCTTCGGCTTCGCTATCCTTCACTAAAAAACAAAAGTTATGCCGACTAGCTCCTAAACAAATCATTCGTACGTTTATGTTTGGAATCGATTCAAATATGCGTTTTGCCAACCCCGCCGTATGAATAATGTTGTTACCTATAAGTGATACCAGTGAAAGGTTATCTTCAATACTTACTTCTGCAATGGTTTCTAGATTACGAAATAGGTCTCTATTTTGAAGAGTGCTTTCATCCAATGTCATGGAAACAGAAATTTCTGATGTTGTGATGGCATCTACAGAAACGTGGTGATCATTAAAAATAGTAAATAATTGGAATAGAAACCCGTGAGTTTGCAGCATTTCCGGGGTTGAAAGCGTCACAAGAACTTGTTTACGTCGCAGAGCTAGGGCTCGAATGAGGGGTTGATTTTCTACTTCTTTGCGAACCCAAGTGCCGCCTTTTTGAGGGTCAAAACTGGAGCCAACAAACACGGGAATATTTTTCCGAATGGCTGGCAATAATGTTGCCGGATGTAAAACTTTTGCACCAAAAGTTGCCAGCTCAGAAGCTTCCTTATATGAAATTTCATCGATTACTTTGGCTTCTTTTACCAATCGAGGATCGGTTGTGAGTATGCCTGTGACGTCGGTCCAAATTTCTAATGTAGTTGCTTTAATCCCTTCGGCTAAAATGGCGGCAGAAAAATCACTTCCACCACGGCCCAGTGTAGTTGTGTGACCCTCCAAAGTAGAACCGATGAATCCTTGTGTGACACCCACATTTTCATTTTTTAATATTTCAGAAAAAAATGTGGGAGCTTTTTGATTAATGTAATCTTGCAACGGCTTTGCTTTTCCAAACGATCCATCGGTTTTTAAAACAGAGCGTACGTCGTAGAGTATGACCGATCGATTGCCAATACCGAGTTCATTTTTTAAAGCTTGTGCAAACAAAACAGACGACATTCGTTCGCCCAGGCTTTGAAGCGCGTCCAAAGCCTTTGCCGACAAGTCTTTTAGATAGAAAACTCCTTTAATTATAGATTCCAGTTCTTGGAACAATCCATTCAAAATAAGCTGGTAAGCCGACTCTATAGCCAAATCCTTACCAATCGTTAAATGCCTGTCTCGAACAATAGAGATTTGCTTTTCCAATAGGGTCCACTCGCTAATCAAAGCCCTATTTCCCAAGTCAATCAGTTGATTTGTGGTTCCAGAAGTCGCTGAAACTACGACGAGTTTTGCGTTTTGGTTGATACTGACTTGAGCGCTTCGTTTCATACATTGGGCATCACCCATCGAAGTGCCACCAAATTTTGATACAACTACTGTTTCCATGATATCTCCGAGTAAAGTCTCTTGAATCTAACTTTTAGGGTTCCTATATAAATGAAATTCCTAGCGAGGTGTATTTATCACGCTCATGATGCTAAGCGTTTTTTTGA
>JAYTTH010000131.1:0-2257 GCA_043745515.1 Pseudobdellovibrionaceae bacterium
ACTTTGTTGATCGGTATTATCACTACTTTATTTGCAAACGTTTTCGTTTCTAAAGTGATTGTCGACACATTGATGTATCGCTGGAATTTCAAAGATATTTCTATTGGCTTTACGAACAAAAACATGGCCAGAGCGTAGGGGGAGAACACTATGACACAAAATAAAAATACAAATACAAAAACAGATGAAGGCTATTTCGGAAAATACGATTTCATTGGCAAAGCGCCTTTTATTGGCAGCATTTCATTAATTCTGACCATCATTTCCCTAATTTATTTAGCCATCGGCGGGATCCATTACGGAATCGATTTCAAAGGCGGAACGGAAATTCAAGTGAAGTTTGCTGACAATGTTCATATTGATGAACTTCGTAAAACGGCAGAAGGCCTTGGCATTGGTGAAATCGGTATCCAAGCTTTTGGCGAAGGCAGTGAATTTATCATTCGGTTTCAAGGTGTCGCAGGAACTACTGATAAAGAAACAAATGAAAATTTGAACGCGTCTATTGGTAAAGTTAAGTCTATGATTGATACCAAGTTCGGCGATAAAAAACCTGAAATTCGCAGGGTCGATACAGTAGGACCGCAAGTGGGTGCTGAATTAAAACGAAATGGATTTTTGGCGGTGTTTTATTGCCTGCTAGTAATACTAATTTATGTGTCGTTGCGTTTTGACTATAAATACTCACCCGGCGCGGTGGTTTGTTTGGCTCACGATGCGATTTTGACATTGGCTATCTTTGTGGCTGTTGGAAAAGAAGTGAACGTGCCGATTCTGGCAGCGATCTTAACGCTGATCGGGTACTCGCTGAATGATACGATTGTGGTGTTTGATAGGATTCGTGAAACTGAACACCACTACACTAATAAATCCCTAGGGTTTATTATCAATAAGGCGATCAATGATATGTTGAGCCGAACGATCATTACGTCCGGAACGGTTTTTGTTTCGGCGCTTTGTTTGTGGTTATTTTCAACAGGAACCGTGTCTGATATTGCTTTTGCTATCACACTAGGTATGTTCTTTGGAACGTACTCGTCTATTTTCGTGGCTGCGCCTTTGATGATCGTGGCAGAAAAAGTAAAAGCTTTGGCTAAAGCTTAGTGTTGGCTCCTTACTGAAAGGTTAGATAATGGAAACAAATCTCCAGAATAGGGAATCAGCAAAAAAGGCTGGTTCTCAGAATCAAGTTCTGGATTTTTGCAGCCAGATTCCAAATAAGCTTAAAGTTTTATTGGCATCTTTTGACATAAAAAAACCTCAAGAGATTTTTGATTTTTTGCAGCCCAAATTATCTAATTTAGAAAATCCATTTAAAATATTAAACTGCGAAAAAGCCAGCGAGCGCCTTTGGCAAGCTTGGCTAAAACAAGAATCCATATTGATTTATGGCGACTATGATTTGGATGGCACATCGGGAATCGCACTTTTGTACTCGAGTTTTCAGGCGCTGGGATTTAAGAATCTTCATTATTTTCAGCCGTCCAAAGCAAATGATGGGTATGGATTGCATGCCTCGGTTTTAGAAAGAATTAAACAGGAACAGGATATTACCGTTGTAGTGACGGTTGATGTAGGAATCACAGGTAATGTGGCCTGTCAGCGTGCTCGTGAACTTAATATCGACGTTATAGTTACCGATCATCATCTGGCTCAGGACGAATTGCCTAATGCATTTACTATTGTAAATCCCAATCAGCCTGAAGATCAGTCTGGGTTAGGGTATTTGTGTGGCTGCGGAGTCGGATTTTATTTAGTGCGAGGCCTGTGCAAGAAATTTATTGAAAACGGTTCGCCGATTACCTTTGATTTAAAATCTGTTTTACCTTTTTTCGCAATCGCTACAGTTACTGATATGGTTCCTATAATAAAAGACAACAGGACACTTCTTAAGTTTGCCTTCGAATCTTTTAGATCAGTCGGCAATTTGGGATTAAAAGCATTGATGGACGAGCTTAAAATATCCGGCAGAAAATTAGATGCCGCCGATATTGGACTTACTTTAGCGCCCAAAATAAATGCGATCACGCGAATGAGCGCTACTTTAAAACCGATAGATCTATTATTTCAACAATCAGAAGCTGCAGCTAAATGCTTTGCGAAAGACATTTTGAAATTGAATGTCGAACGTAAACGGCTTCAGGAGGAAGGACTTCAGGAAGTTAAAACAGCGTTTACCGATTACCAATTAAAAAACACGATTGATCTAGCCAACCCCTATCGGGTTTTCTTTTATTCGTCGCCAAATATCCATCAT
>JAYTTH010000132.1:0-8223 GCA_043745515.1 Pseudobdellovibrionaceae bacterium
ATTCAGACATAGATTCTCCAATTTGAATTTTTGTATACTTGATTAGTAGCGTAAAAGAAATGTTCGAGCAATAAAAAGCTGTTATATGTGTCAAAAAAATTTGTGTTCTGCCACATTTTCATTACGGGCTAGAAACTAAATGACTAAGCAGAATACAAAAAATCGGCAATCAAAGTCCAGAGAGTCCTTGGGTCCTGGAGATTCGGACAGTGGCCCATGCCAGGTAACAATTCAAATCGGGCTCCAGGGATAGCCTCGGCAAGCGCGCCCGAGTCCGCAATGGGCAACACTTGATCTAACTCACCGTGAAGAACGAGCACTGGGTTCAAAATTTGGGCAAGCCGATCTGCTCCATTAAATTGCATAAATGCCTGAGCTATTTTTGCACCCATCACTTTGGCGGCTCGCACCGCATCGGCTACAACCACATCACGAAAGAATGACTCCTCAATATCAGGACTATGAATGGTCACCCTCATTACATCGGCGACTAAACCTTCATCTGTTTTCATGTTTTCAAACGCGGATAAAATAGCCGCTTCAAATTTCTTCCCATTCATCCCCACAGGGTCCAACAATACAGCGCGACCGTTGCCTAAATTTAGCGCAGTTAACATCAAAAATGCAATACTACCGCCGGTTGAGTGGCCAACAATATTAAAATTTTTAATTTTAATATGCTCAATTAAAGCTATGAACTCGTCAGCAAGCCCTTGAATAGAAATAAAATCGGACTCGCCGACATCAGAGCTGCGACCACAACCACGAATTTCAGCTAAGACCATATCACCGCTATAAGAGGCTTGTTTTTGCTCACGAGCTAAATCAACCGTTGGATACCACCAACGATTTGAAGACAAATTGCCGTGAATAAAAATCGTTGTTTTAGGAACGACGTTTTTAATTATTTCATAATGAATAAATTTTTTATGATCGGAGTCTAAATAAAAAAAATGCGAATCCGTCACCAATGAAAAGCCCTACTCTTTGTCTAAGGACAGCTTCAAGCCACCCACAGACTGCGCATAGCCCATGTGAGGATAGCCCACAAAATCTTGGCCTTTGAATAATTCTGGATTGCCCGACACGATTTGGTTAACCCAAGCCGCAGCAAAGTGAGGAATCAATTCCGGAATTTTATGATCCGTCCCAGCTAGGAAAATTCGACTCATTTTCGATCGTGGATTTACGTTGTTCCAAAAGGTGCTTAGCACGTACGGAAGCACCGTCATATCGGCAGCGCCGGCCATCAGGTGCGTAATTCCAGGCGCAAGCTTAGACGCCGTTTGTTCTGGTAAATATTTTCGTATCCCTTGAATCAATCGAAACGTTGCTTCTAACTTAAATTTATTTTCTAACAAAGACGGCTCAGCCAGAGGATAGCTGGTGTAAATTAAGAGTTTCAGATAATAATCATAAATTTGATCTTGCGACCAACCCAGAAACGGCGCCATCATCTGAGTCGCCAAAACCTGCGAATTAATATATATTTCCTGGCTATCAATCGGCCTTGTATACGGAGCCATCAAAATCATATTTTTCACATACTGAGGGTATTTGTGCGCAAACGCTTGGGCAATTCCACCTCCGTATGACAATCCAATTAAATTATACGGCGCTTGTATTTTCAAGTTCTGCAAAAGTGATCGCAGGTCTTCCGCCTGATCCGTATACAAAATAGGTGCTACAATCGGGGCATATTTCAGCAAAGTGTTTCCATGGCCCTGAAAATCAAATCTTAGAACGCCCAAGCCTTTTTTGGACATTTCGGCAGTTAGAGCATTCCAGTTTTTTGTAGAATAGGTAATTCCATTTAAGAGAACTACGATTGGTCTATTTGGCTGAGGAGGAGTCCACTCTACAAACAGAGACTTTCCAGAATCTACTTTGATCCATGTTTGATAGCCTTTAACCTGAGCGTAGGAAACTGCAGAAACCAAAAACATCAGCAAGGAAACAAAAATCTTCATACACCCCTCCAAATAAACCAGAAAAACCAACACTAGAATAAAATGCCAACTCTAGCGCTGGCGAAGATACCTATCTCAAACGAACTTTGCCAAGCAAATTATGACAAAGTCTTTTAATTTTGCATGAGCAGTCTAAAGAGCCATCTATAGGTCTGTCTAAAGCACGATGCCGCCGTCGACACTTAAAACTGCGCCATTAATGTAGGAAGCTTGCCCCGAAGATAAAAATAAACAAGCGTTTGCAATATCATCAACTTCACCAAGGCGTTGCACGGGAACTTTGGCCGCCATACCCTCAAGAACTTCTTTTGGCATCGCGTTTGTCATTGCTGTTTTGATAAATCCAGGCGCCACCGCGTTTACTGTAAAACCCTTGCGGCCTAGTTCTTTAGCTAATGTTTTTGTGAACCCAATTACGCCGGCTTTTGTGGCGGCATAATTAGCTTGACCAAAATTTCCATACAAGCCAACGACGCTAGAAATATTAATGACCCGCTTGTGCTGAGACTGGGGATTGAATTTTTCTAAAAGTCCCTTGGTTACATTATAAACGCCGGTCAAATTTGTTTGAACCACTGAATCCCAATCCACATCGGTCATTTTTGTAAATGATTTGTCGCGCGTAATTCCGGCATTGTTAATCAAAACATCCACAGGCATCGGTAGAGCATTTACTGCAGTTTCTACGGACGCCCTTTGAGTCACATCCACTTGCTGAAACGTAACGTGAGACGCAAACTTAGATAATTCCTTTTGAGCCGCGTTCAGTGCGTCCTGAGAATAATCCCAAACAACGACTTTGGCACCTGCTTCAAGAAATGAAGTAGTCAGCTTAAAACCAATACCAGCCGCGCCACCTGTGACGATTGCCATTTTGCCATTAAAATTAAAATTTAAGTTTTGCATAGTTTTCCTTTTTAAAAGTTTTTGCGTTCTGCTTTATATTTCAGTTTATATTTCACCTTATATTTCACAGTGATTTTAAATTGACAATAACTCTTTACTGGCCGCTTCAGCCAATAATAGTCTCTTTGCTCTATAAACATTTGCTTGCCAAATATCTTATCAAAACGCTAGACCTTGGCAATTAGAGTGATTATTTGAATCTAAAATAGAGGCATTTTTTAAATTCAAAGTACAATTAGGATTACGAAAGGATTTGTTATGAGAACGATTTCAATTGCTGGCACTGGTATGTTTGCTCCAAGTCGGGTCGTTAAAAATTCCTACTTTGATGAGCTTTACAAAAAGGACATTGGATCGTTTTTAAAAAGCAATCGTAACATTAGCGAGCGCCGCTGGATGGATGCCGATCAAGCCACTAGCGATTTAATTGTGCCCGCAGCCGAAGAAGCATTGAAGGCGGCCGGTATTACGGCAAAAGATTTGGATCTAATTATTGTTGCAACCGATACGCCGGATTACCTTTCCCCCTCAACTGCTTCTGTTGTTTCTCATAAATTGCAGGCCCTAAAAGCAGGAACTTTCGATATCAATACCGCCTGTGCTGGTTTTGTAACTGCCCTTGATGTCGGTCAGAAAATGATGAAGTCGGACGAACAATTCAAATATGTTTTAGTTGTTGGAGCCTATGCGATGAGCAAGTGGCTAAATTTTGATGACTATAAGATAGCCTCGCTTTTTGCCGATGGCGCCGGGGCAGCCGTATTAGCTGAAACTAAAGATACCAAAGGATTTTTGACATCGACTTATTACACAGATGCCCAATATCACGATTATATGGGAATTTACGCTGGCGGCAGCCACAGGCCTATCACTCATGATGTTGTCGAGAAAAAAGAACACTTACTTGCCTTTCCAAAACGCATTCCACCTGAAACAAATGGAATTCATTGGCCACGTTTAACTAATATAGTGCTAGATAAAATTAAAAAGCGCCCTGAAGATGTCGATCATTTTTTTATGACTCAGTTTAATGTTCAAAGCATTTATGAAACTTTGGACAGTTTTAAAATACCACGTGAAAAAGCTCATTACATTATGGATCGTTTTGGTTACACAGGTTCTGCCTCTATCGGAATGTGCCTGGCCGACGCGGCTCGAGCCCACAAAGTTAAAAAAGGTGATTTAGTCGTAATGCTAGGTTCTGGCGGCGGAATGTCCATGGTGGCTATTGCTATGGAATGGGGATTTGACACTTAGTTTTGAAGGCTCGTTTTTTGGGATGGGGGAAAAATGGTTTCTGAACTCGACTGGTTAAAAAAATGGAATTTATATGCACCGGGTTCGGTCGCCGTCGTTGACGGGGATACGAATCGCCAGTTCACATACAAAGAACTGTATGAGTTATCTCAAAAAGGCGCCCACTTACTTGAATCCAAATACGCAATTGTAAAAGACGATCGCGTTGCGGTCATTTCCACCAATGAACTAGAATATGTTTTTCTGTTTTTTTCCTTGCAGCGATTGGGCGCGGTATTAGTACCTGTCAACTTTAGACTGACTCAGAGGGAAGTTGATCACATTATTGGTGATTGCGAGCCAAAACTTATTGTTTACCAAGACTCCTATGCTGACATTGTCAATAGCCTTCCGTCGGCAATGAAACCGGCCGCGACCTGCACGATGGCGCAGTGGACAGACGATTTAGGTACCCTCATCACAAATAAAAAAACCTACGCAGAAGGGCTTAAGTTCAAAGATTTTACGTCCAATTCAAGTGATCCAACCATGATCATTTACACTTCTGGAACGACCGGAGCCCCCAAAGGGGCGGTCATTTCGTTTGATATGTTGTTTTGGAATTCGGTAAACACAAGTTTACGTTTGAATATCTCGCAAGCCGATTGTGCTGTTATATTTCTACCATTTTTTCACACGGGTGGCTGGAATGTTTTAACAACCCCGTTTTTTCATCGGGGCGCAAAATTAGTTTTTATTAAAAAATTTGATAGCGATCAAATTTTAAAATTGTCAGAAAGTCATAAGGCAAGTTTACTCTTTGGCGTTCCAACAACTATGGACATGATGTCGCGATCTCATTTATTTGACACGATTGATTTAACGTCCCTACGCTATGCGATTGTCGGCGGGGAACCAATGCCAGTTGATTTGATTCACAAATGGCACAACAAAGGTATTCACATTCGCCAAGGCTACGGTTTGACTGAATTTGGTCCCAATGTTTTTTCACTGAACCAAGAAGATGCTATTCGAAAAATAGGCTCTATTGGATTTCCAAATTTTTATTCTGAAGCCAAAATTGTAAATGATGATGGCACTGAAGTCGCTGTGGATGAAGTGGGCGAACTGATACTAAAGGGCCCAATGTGCATGACTGGCTATTGGAAAAATGAAAAAGCGACTAAAGAAACAATTCGTGAGGGCTGGCTTTACACCGGAGATTTGGTTAGAAAGGACAGCGAAGGCTATTTTTACGTCGTTGGGCGCAAAAAAGACATGTACAAATCAGGCGGCGAAAATGTGTACCCGACCGAGCTTGAACAAGTGATGCGGCATTTGCCCGGAGTTCGTGAAGTCGCCGTCATCGGCGTTCCTGATTCTAAATGGGGCGAAGTGGGAAAAGCTTTTATCGTAAAAGAATCGATGTCTTTCGAACTGACCACAGATAAAATAAACGATTACTGTGTTAAAAATTTAGCTAAATTTAAAATCCCAAAATATTTTGTATTCGTCAATGATCTACCCAAAGGGGATTCTGGGAAAATTTTGAAAAGAAAACTTTTGGAATTGTATCCAAATTAGTTTTCTAATTTACATTTTTGTTTTTAATATTTTTTTAATTTCTTCTATCTCGGACCGTAAAGCTAAATTTTCTTTTTTCAAAATTTCAATCTGTAGATCTTGCTTTTTATTGTCTTCATCTAATTCTTTAATGGCAGCAACTATTGGGGCTGTCATTTGCATATAATTAACTGCCAAAAATCCAATTGCATTAGTTTCGACTAATTCTGGAAATAGCGACTGAACGTTCTGCGCGCTAAAGCCAATAAATCTGCGATCGTCGCCGACACTCCATTGAAAATAAATAGGACTCAGCTGAAGAATCTTTTTAAGGACCCCTACTAAAGGATACATATTTTTTTTCAATCGAATATCAGAATCAGCTGTCACTGTTCCTGTGCTGTGCAAATTTCCGGCGACTTCAACATTTCCCACAACATGAAGCTTTTGAGTCGGAACATTGGTACCGACCCCTACATTGCCAGTGGTAAATAGGTTGCCAGTGACCCCAATATTCCCAACCACATGAAGCTTTTGTGTAGGTGCAGTTGACCCAATGCCAACGTTGCCAGCAATATCAATTCGCATTCGTTCTGCGCCAAAACCGTTTGTAGTAAAAATCATGGGACCAGTCATTGTGGATGCTATCATTGTGGCATCTGCAACCCCTGATATTGATCCGACCGAGGAATCTGATCCAAAATAGACCTGCCCGGCGGCATTGCTACTTCTAAAATACGCCGTGTTAGTGCCAGTCGTAGCGGTAACCAATATTCGTCCGACCGCTGCTTGAACATCAAGAGCGCCCGTCGGCGCAGTCGTTCCAATTCCAACGTTGCCCCCGGCATCAGCGAGAATCAAATTATTGGGAGAGGCTGAGCCAGCGCTCTGAGCTTTAATCATTGCGTAGGTATCACCCGTGTTGGCTCCGAAACCAAAAACTAACCTTGACCCTGTCGTCAATGCCGAAAAGTCGCTAGTTAAAATTGCCATAGGATAGTTACTCGTGGTGTTTGCTTTGACTTCAAATCTCTGAATTGGCACCGTCGTGCCAATTCCGACATTTCCATCTTGTTTCAAAGTCATTTTTTCAACTGCCAAAGCAGTTCCATTTGTAGAGGTATAAAAACCTATTTCTGTTCCTTGCGCGGCGTCTGACCAATTTTCAGTCGCTTTTGATATAATCGAGGCACGCGCGTTTGCGCCATATCCGGAGGTTCCATACCCTAAGAAATTCACCACTCCTATAATATCGTTAGCAAGCAGGGCCGATGGAGCCGCTGCAGTTCCGTTGGCTCGTCGAGCTGTAAACACCGAACCATCACCAAATGAATCAATCGTGACTCTGGTAGGAAGTCCGTTAGAGTTTGCGAAGGTAGCGACATTCGATGTAGACGGCGCCGGCAAGGCATTTGCATTATTACTCACGACAAACTTTGTATTTGGGGTCGTCGTGCCAATTCCAACGTTAAACAAATAGTAAATGGCATTTGCCCCTGGAACCTGTGTCCAATAGTTGTCGCTAATATTAGCGCCCGAAACTGAAAGGCATGTTCGGATTTTTGAATTATCGGCAGCCGGCACCGCAGCCCCTTGAAATTGTTCACCTGTTTTACGAAGGACTAAGGAAATTCTAAAATCACGTGTGTAGGTATCAAGACCGATATTGTTTCCAACTCGTTGGTACACAATCGCTACCTGTGCTGTTCCAAAGTATTCATTTGTAGCAGCGTCGTCGGGTGCATAGTTCATCAAGGTAATTGAATTAATCCTTATTGTATTATTGTAATATGCCTGACCCACTTGATATAAGACGCCACCTGCAGCGCTGGTTACCTGTGCCGGCGCTACTGTAGTAGGCGACGGAGCGGTTCGATTGAAAACGGTTCCGTCATTAAACGTGTTTAAACAAGCAGTTGAATTGCTTAAAGATCTAAATATTTCCCCGTGTAAAAGCATAATATTATTTTTTTGCTCGACGCCCTTTTGAGCACTCATCATATTTTGCATCATGCTAGCGATACCAAGTCCCACCAGCGAAACTAACCCAAGAACAACAAGAACTTCGATCAAACTCATTCCTAAGTTTGATCTAATATTTTTAATCATGCTAATAGGTTATAAATGGAAAAGAGTCATAGCAATGTCTTACTGCTATGATTCGACTAAAGACTATTCTGACTTTAATCCAGCGAACTTTTCTGCTTTTTTACTGACACGTGCATTGGTATACAGCACTGAAAACATCCCTAATCAATGCGGGGAACTCGCCACCACACGTAGCACCTACATATGCCTTGATAGTATTGCCCACAGTACAAGCCCCCACAGGGCACGTATACATAGCCGTTGGATTTGCTTCTAGCCCGCTATTACAGATCCCTGGGTTATTTCTATAAGGCCCTGTGTCTTGATCGCCACCAAGTTGATCCCACCAATATCCGATGTGCTTATCAAAAACCCATCGTGGCCCATTGACTGGATCCGAGCAGGTTGTTGTTAAACCAGCATAAGCATTTCCCATACAAGTCATAAAAGTACTAGTTGT
>JAYTTH010000133.1:0-8209 GCA_043745515.1 Pseudobdellovibrionaceae bacterium
CCAATACCGAAGTTTCCACCAGTGAATCTTTAAGTAACAGCTGTGTTGACGGTAAACTTTGAATGTCAGGATTCATTGTCAAAATAGTCAACGCCCTACGCCGAGGCCCTGACGAGGCAATATGGACGCAAAGTTGCCGCGCCTGAATTTCAGCAAGGGATAAGGGCTCTCGTTTCAAAAGGTCAGCCAAAAACTGCAATGATTCTGCGTTTCCAGTCGAGTGAATTGATTGTAATAATCCGTTGGTTTTTACCAGGTCTAAATCATCCCAATGGGCCGATTTATCAACGTGAATTTTTGATAGCAACACATGCCATTTGGAAAGTTCATCGGGAGTGTATTTGAATTCAGTTCGTTTCTGGCAGTCTCGACGGTTCTCAATTCGTTCCCGCTGAATTAAATAGTCCTTAAATTCTTTCAGCCGAGTCGATCTGTAGACAAGAGTTACAAAGCCGACAATAAAAAGAACGCTCATTGGGTAAAAAATCGCCAAACCAGAATTAAAAATGACTGGATAAAACCAGCATATTAAAACCGTCAATCCAATACCCAAACGTAATTTGGAAATAGAATCTATCTTTTTATTGGTTCGTTTTAAACTAGTGGCTATAAATTTAGATTTCACTTGAACTCTCTACAAGGTCTGAAGGAAATGGATTAAATCTTTTTTATCGTTGCTAGAAAAAATTTCCTGACCGTCGACTAAAAAAATATTTTCATCATGACCCATATTTCCCATTCCCTTTTTTTGCGTATCATATTTTAATTCTGGATTTTGTTTCCAGGTTTGTGGCGCTCGATCGGGTTCGGGATAGCCATTGCATTCAAAATCAAAATCATCAGTCGCACTCACCGCCGGTCCTTGAAAAAATTCTTTTTTCCTAAACTCTGCAGGCGTCAATAGCTCACACAAGGAAGGTATCGAATTATTGTGCAGGTAGGGCCATCGAGACCAAATTCCAACAAGTGGTGGCGGCACATAGCCCGTTTGCGACTCGATCACTATCCCATTGTTTTTCGAAATTTGTAACGCATTTAATTTTTCCAGAGATTTCATTCCCAAATAGCGATACGGATCCGTTCCTACATTTTTTACGGCCGTTAGTTTTTTGTATTCAACTCGATAGGTTTTAATTTGCTCGGCTACAGAGGCCCCGAGCATTTCAGGCAAACTCCAATTTTTATGATACAGGCCATGGCAGGTGGCACAGTTTTCCAAGAATAAAACCTCGCCCCGTTTGGCTTTAGCAAGATCGATTTTACTTTCATCAAAAAAGTCAGTAATCCGCGGCGACTCTGATGAAAAAACAGCCGTCGTAAGTTCCTGAATTACCTGCCCGTTTTTTACTATCCAATTATTCAGAGCATTTAAATCAGTACCACGACCAATTTCATTCCATAAAATGTTAGTCAAAATTGGATTTCCACTGATAACACTGCCGTCACTTAGCCAACGATTTTTATATTTTACGTTCCACCAAACAGCCGGTTTGCTATCAGCTGGAATATGATCCAAATAATCCAGCCTTGGCTTGAATTCATATAGAGTGTTTTTTGTCGCCCAAGAATCAGGGTTTCGCTTTTGAAGACTCAAAGCCACCTGAGCCAGCGAGGTATCCAAACCCAAAACTAATGGCGCCACGGCACCCACAGATCGCATACTGTTTTGAGAGTCCGTAAAAAGTTTCATTTCACCAAAAGTGCTTGCCGAATAGACTTCAAAAAACTTGGGTGGTGTCACAGATAAAATCTTAGAAGCGCGCAGAAAAAACTCGTTGGCTCTGGGGAACCGATTTGTTAACCCTAAGACAGTTTTTCCAAACAAAGAACTAGAATGGCACAAGGCGCAGCTCATCGTAAAGCCAGTGCTGCCATAGCGCTCAAAAGATCCCATACCAAATCGGTGATCTATATGCGCAGTCTCTGGAATAAAAACCTTATAAATACCGGTATCTTTTGCAGCCGGGTATTCATTGAGTCCAAGCCACTGCATAAGCGCATCAAACGATTGTAAAATTTTGGGAGCTCTCAGCAGAGACTGTACCCATTTTACCAGCGGATTACGAAAATCATTATCTAAAATTTTCTTTATGGGCTTCAAAGGCGGCAAAACCCCAGTTACTGAAACGGGGTAATACTGTGCATGCCACTGCCCCCAATTCCGAGCGGATTGAAAAGCCACCGGATCCAGCTGAAATGGATTGGGCCGAGGCGATTCCATTTTAAACCTAGGCTGCCATTGACTGTCCACAGGCCCGTCTTGTCCAAACGCAAAATCAAACGAGGCTAAAAGTAAGATAAAAACGACCACAAAATAGCAACCAGACTTTGGTTTTAGAACATCCATTTTCATCGAGTAAACCTACTCCATCTTTCTAGATGGAGCAAGCTCCTCACAGAACCCGCCGTGCCCTATTAAGGCAACGGGCTCTTCAAAGTATTGATTCAGATTAATAGCCATAGGCCCATCCTCGGTTGCGGAGTTGTTTTAGCTTTGATACATTTGGCGGAAAGGGTAGTGGATATTGCATAAGTCGTAATTTAAATCTTTCTGATGAAAAACTTTTCTTCTGACTTCTGCGGTTTAGCCACTTAAATAATAATTTTGTCACATGGTGATAAAATTGAATTAGCTTTGGTCTGTTCATCGCAAAGCCAAAGTAGTTATAGTGTCCCCTTAACTTAGAACTTATTATTTGCCAGATCTTTTCAAGATTGTATTTATTGCGATTTTCTTTAAGCCATAAATTAAGTTCATTCGTAGTTTTCGTGATTCTATCTTTCTGAGTTTTGATTTTCAATGTCTTGATCTTACGACCGCGCTCATTGCCCCAGTAGAATGTAAACCCTGTAAAGTTGAAGATATTTCCGCTTTTTGGTTTAAAATCAATCTGCCTACTTTTGTCTTCATTCACTTCTAAATTAAAATCTGCAAATCTTTTTCTAACTTCAGTTTCAAATCGCTTTGATTCTTCTTCAGTTGAAAAAGTAAACACGACGTCGTCTGCGTATCTAGAAATAACTCCACCTGTTTTAGCATAGTTTTCTATAAACCAAATATCTAAAACATGATGCAAATAGATGTTCGATAGCACTGGACTAACAATACCACCTTGTGGAGTTCCTGATTTTCTTTCTGTTGTTATTCCGTTTGTAAGAACTCCAACCTCTAGTAACCTTGAGACTAAACTCAGTAGCTTATTGTCGCTTATTCTTTTCTCGAGCATCTTAATAAGTTTTCGGTGCGACACTGTATCGAAGAAACTTTTTATATCAATATCCACAATATAATTCTGCTTCTTTTTAAAAAGCGAATCATAAATTGTTTTTATCGCCTGATGCGTACTTCTTTTGGGTCTAAATCCATAAGAATTTTCTATAAAAAGTGGTTCATAGAGCTCTGTTAGAATATTTGCTAACACCCACTCCACAAGCTTATCTTCGAAATTTCCGATTGCGATCAATCGTGTTTTCCCGTTTGCCTTTGGTATTTCAACGCCTCGTTTTATCTGCGGTCTGTAAACCCCTTTATGCAAGTTGTTGACTAGATTCCGCAAATTGTCTTCGAGGTTAACTCCATACTGATCTTTGGTCACCTTGTCTATGCCCACAGCTTTTGATCCATCAATCGCGTGGTATGCCTGTCGTAAATTTTCAGTGCTCATGTGACGAAATAAATTATTGATCACGGCAGCTTTTCTTTGCGACAGCTCTCTTATCTGCATCCAACTATTGCTCGGACTACTCAATTTGAATTCTTGGCTCGTCTTTGTCTTTCTCATAATTGTGGCTCGATGTCCGTTATGAAATTCAGCGTTTGCAGTTCAACCTTTGTGAACCCCTTCGCTCCATGCACGTTACTGCACTTCATTACTACTATGGGTTCATCTGACTTCCACAAAAAGAATGCATCTAATCTTATGTTTAAATTTGATTTCGACTTTAACATCCGTTTAACCTTTCGTGGATATCCCAAGTTCCTGGTACAGCTTAATTGTTACATGCCACGCTCTCGGACACCGGTGGATCGCTACTTCTTCTGCCAGAAGCTTGCGTGTTGTCTTCGCTCCTACTATATGGTCTCGACATCCACACTCTGTTCAATCTATTTGACGGTGCTCTATCACTTCAAGCTTTCGCTTTGCGGCCTATAACATTTCTGTCTACGCTTCACTCTGGTCGTTACCTTCCAGCTTGCAAGACTCGATACGACGCTTATTCTAATTACGTCGGTTTATTTCGAGGTGTTTCACAACAGCACTACTTTAAACTAGCTGTGCCAAGCTTTGCTTGGCGCACATAAGAAAAGTGCATCAATGCTACAGCCAAATGTCCAGACTATTCACAAGAAAAGGCTAATAACTAGCCTTCAATGATTTCCACAGATCGTCCGTCAGGATCCAATACAATGGCTTTACGACCTTCATCAAAATCAGTTGGATCCATTATTCCAATAAAATTATGTGAAACCATGTTTTGAAAAACTTCGTCAATTTTTTTGACCCGGAACGACAGCATATAATGGGGTTGAGTTTCTTGACGAATACCCGTTTTCTCTAAAAAGCCTATTTCCAAACCATTGGCTAACGTCCAAAAATACTCGGTTCCCAAACTTACTTTTTTTGTTTTAAAAGTTAGACCCAAATTTTCATAAAACTTTAAAACATCTTTAATTTGAGACGTCGCTATAACAAGAGATCTTAGTGTCGCTGGCATGCCGTTATTCCAAAGGGAAAGACAATCTCTGTCAAACATTTTATTTTTGTCTAGCGTGATTTGTTCTCTTTCTGTTACGTTGTGCGAGCGAGGTTCCTATGCAAAAAACATATCTTAAAGACTATGAAAAACCTGAGTTCAGCGTCTTAAATATTAATCTTGATTTTGGAATATTTGATGACTTCGTTTTAGTGAATCAAAAAAGTCACTATGTGACCGACAATTTAAAACCCATTTTTTTAAATGGGATTGATCAAGAATTAAAAAGTATTATTTTTTGTGACAAAAACAACTCGACACTGGCCACCCAATTTATATATGAAAAAACTGAAGAAGGACTTTTGATTCACCCAACTCAAAATGATTTCATCTTAAATATTACGACAAAAACGAATCCTTACTCGAATAAATCTTTGGAAGGGCTTTATGCTTCGAAAGCTTTTTTGGTCACCCAATGTGAAGCTCAAGGATTTCGAAAAATAACTTATTTTCCAGACCGGCCTGACATAATGACCTTATATACAGTTAGTATTGAAGCGGATATAAAAAGGTTTCCGGTCCTTCTGTCTAATGGAAATCGCCTTCATAAAAAAATCACAAGTGAAACTCGGCATCAAGTCACATGGGCTGATCCCTGGAAAAAACCTAGCTATTTGTTTGCCCTTTTTGCTGGCGATGTCGATTGCTTAGACGATCACTTTAAAACGATCACTGGCCGCATGGTTAATTTGGAAATTTATTCAGAAAAAGGCAAATCTCCACGCTGCCATCATGCCTTGCAGTCCTTGAAGCGTGCGATGAAATGGGACGAAGATACGTTTGGACGTGAATATGATTTGTCGGAATATATGATTGTTGCGATTGATGATTTCAATGCGGGTGCGATGGAAAATAAGGGACTAAATATCTTCAATTCAAAATTAATTTTGGCTGACAGCCTAACAGCCACTGACACTGATTTTTTTGATATTGAATCGGTGGTCGCCCATGAATATTTTCACAATTGGACGGGAAACCGAATTACTCTTCGAGATTGGTTTCAACTGTCACTAAAAGAAGGCCTAACAGTTTTTCGGGACCAAGAATTTTCAGCTGATATGACAGAAAAGGGAATCCAACGAATTCGAGATGTGGCGGCTTTAAAAAATCGACAGTTTCCTGAGGACGCTGGCCCAAATGCACACCCCGTGCGCCCCGAGTCTTGCTACAGTGTTGATAATTTTTTTACGCCCACTATTTATGAAAAAGGGGCCGAAGTCATTCGCATGATGCAAAATATTTTAGGAAAAAAGAAATTCAAACTGGCTATGGATAGATATTTTAAAAAATATGATGGACAAGCCATTACTACGGATGACTATCGGGAAACGATTTTGGACGAGTCCGGCTATAATTCCGATCAATTTGTAAATTGGTATCAGACACCGGGTACACCCAAAGTAAAAGCTACCGACTTTTGGAATCCAAATACTAAAAGCTACAATTTGAAATTGGAACAGGTCGAGCCTTTCTTTGAAATTCCCATTTTTATTGAATTATTTGAGCTCAATGGCAGAAAATTGAATGGCTCAACAAAACATGTTCAGACCAACTCGGATGATCAGAAATCAATAATTCTAAAATCCCAAACGACTGAACTAACATGGAACGAACTTTCATCAAGGCCCATTGTTTCATTATTAAGAAATTTTTCTGCTCCAGTAACTGTGCTATGGAATCGGCCACAAGAGGATTATTTCTTCTTGGCTTTAAACGATGACGATACTTTCAATAGAAATGAATCACTGCAAATGTATTGGTTAAATTGTTTTAAAATTCTTTACAATCGCATGATTGCAGAAAAGCTTCCTCCTTTTGCTCTAGGTCTTGAATCATTGGTCAATTTGCTTGACGCTATTCTACGAAATGAGGTTTTGGAAATTGAAATTAAAGCGAAACTATTTAGTTTCCCTTCTGCCTCTGTAATAATTCAATTTATGGGTTTTTTGGACGCATCTGGTTTTCTAAAAACAGAACAGACAATTAAAAATTTCATTGGCCGATCATTGTCAGGATCACTCAAGAATATTGTCTTAAAACTCAATAAAGAACTTATTGATTTAGAAGCTAAATCAAATCTTTATGACCAGAACGTCGCTGCTATGCGAGAATTGAAAATGAATTTAACTGATTTACTTTCTTCCTGTGAAACTGATACGTTTACCTATGAAACCAAAAACTTTACATCTATATTGTTTCAGTTTTCGGCAAAGCTAAATGTTCTAGTATTGCAACCTCGGAAAAATGAGATTTTAGATTTCTATTCAAAATGGAAATCAGAACCACTGGTAATCAACAAATGGTTGCAAACTATCGCAACTAGCGAACACCCTGAAACTTTTGAGACTATTAAATGGATTTGCTCAAATGGCTATTTTAATTCAGAAAATCCAAATCAAGTGTTTGCGCTATTGCGAAGTTTTGGGAACAATCTTTTTTACTTTCACCAAAACAATCAACACTATGATTTCTTCTTAGGCCAAATAACCGCAATAGATGCCTTTAACCCTCAAGTGGCTGCGCGTCTTGCTTCCTGCTTGCAAATAATAGGCCTTTTAGCAGATGAAAAAAAGAAATATCTTACAGGATCAATCTCTAATCTAATTTCCACAAATAAATTGTCAAAAAATTCGTATGAAGTTTTTTCCAATTTAGTTTGAGTTTTCGAAACTTTTATTTTTTTGCATTCTTATCAACTTCACCGAACTCGCCAAGAGCATATTCGAGAACCGTAAATGTAACTCCATCTTCTGGTGCCCAAAGATCAGGTGCGTCTATTTGCAACATAGGACTGTTAACGTATTTAGGTGTTGAACCAGCCTTTCCTAAAGGCATCAATCCAATGGCTTTTTGATTTACTAGCTGACCGACTTCGCGATAAAAAGTCGAAAAGTGATTTGCCGATTCATAAATAGTCGCACTATAAACCCCGCCGTCATCAGGGTCGACATAGTCGACATTGAAATGGTCTTCGAAAAACGATCTGGAAATTGAAACCAATGTTACAGCATGGCGATGAAGCTTTGTATAGCGAATCCCATCATTTACATTTTCAGTTTTATATCCAGCAAGAATGGCAACGACAGGACTTCCATTTTGAAGGGAATGAAAAAACGATTTATAAACTCTGAAGCCAAATTCACCAAAATATTCAATTTTATTTTGGCGAATAATAAATTGGCCTATTGTGAGATTCTCTGAAACTTTTTTATTTTTGACATAGGTATCAATAAACTCGGTGGCAATTTGGTGCATATCAGCTGGGGAAGTCCCTTCACGTGTCGTCGTCCTTACTAGCGAATGATCTGGGTAATCCACGGTCGGTTTTAAAGCGTAGGATTTAAAAAAGGTTAGATACTTTTCCTCTAGCGAATTTCCATTCAATTGATCTATCGCCAAATGAGACTCCGGACGTCCAAGATGAAAAAAATTGAAGACAGCTGCAATCTCACAT
>JAYTTH010000134.1:0-8206 GCA_043745515.1 Pseudobdellovibrionaceae bacterium
ATTGTAAACGCAATAGTACTGATTAAAATTTTTCTAAATGCAAATCGATTTTTCATAGATCCCCCAAAAAGAGAAATATGCAATTGGAAAACCAACTACAAGTCTACTATTTTGAGACGTAAATTTTTTTAAAGAGCCCACGTTCGATTTGAAAACCGGTGTCTCAGTTTGTGATAGAAAAATCAAGACAGCTGTTTGATTTCTAAATTACAGACTACATCTTTTCTTAAAGCATATCTTCGATCAAAGTCGTCAAATAGGTTGTACGCTCTGGAGTTACATGGCTGTGATAATTCCTCATAGAATGATCAACTAGTAAAGTTCCATTTTTAAGTGTGTAGGCTTTTAGGTTGTTATCGATATCGCCTGAACAACAAAATCGAATTTTTTTCAGCATAGGAGAAATTAAACCTTTTCCGAGATCATCACTGCATATAGATTCTAGAGACTCTAAAACTGGAGTGCAGAAAATTTCGCTCATATACTGCTCTAAAGACTCTAAATCTGTCTCATTTAACTGACCGTAGATTTGGTCCCAATCAACCTCAACTTCCAAATTGAGTCCGCCGACACTTTTTAGTTTTGGAGCCATGTTAGTAAGAAACGTCTTTTTATATTCGTCAATTAGTCGTTTTTCAGCCAGTCCCATATTTTGTATCCTTTATTTGGATTTAAAGATCTTTTTCCAATAATTTTTGTAAACTTTCTGCCATCATATTACTTTGCCGATCGTCTAAAGCCATGCTTTGGTTAATGACCAGTTTCCCACTAGAATAATTAAAGCATTCAACTGATCCTTTGTTGGTGCCGTCGGTTTTAAATTCCAGGGATTTCAAAGATTTCTTGATTAAATCACGTCCCATTGCATCGGAACAGATCGATTCTAAAGCGACAGTTACAGGTGAATAGAAAGCATAATTCATATAACGGTCTAAATCTTCAATTGTAAAACGATCTGAACTGGCATCTCGCGTATTGAACTCTTTGTAAATATTGTCCCAGGAAACTTCGATTGTTAAATTTAAATCACCAAGTTGTTTAAGCTTTGGAAAGATTTCATTTTGGCACTGCGTTTTATATTTAGCTAAGATACGTTTTTCATATAGGCCCATTTTGATCTCCTCAAGTGATCTTAGTTCAACGTATTAAAAAAGCTAGGTCAACGGATATTAGATACCAGGCAACAGTTGTTGGGCTTGGGTCAAGGCTTGGAAAAAATTGGATATTTAATTAGAAATAATTTGAAAGAAAGCGGAATAGATTCAGATCCGGTAAGGCCAGGTAAATCAGGTTACCTGCGATTAAAGTAGAGTGATGGCTAAGAGCCGTCACTCAATTGCAAAAAATTATTATTGTTTATTTTTCTTTTTGCGTTCTTTTCGCTCTTTGCGAGCTGATTTAACATCTTCATGTCGTTCTTTGCGATCCTTATTTAAATCTTTACGATCTTGTTTGACGTCTTTTTGGGCTTCATTGCGAACTTTTCTGTCGTCATCTAATTTCTTTTTGTCAGCGGCCACTTGGTCTGCCGATGCATTGGCTTTTTTATCGTCAACCAATTGTTTTTTATCTTTATTAACTTGTTTTTGGTCTTCATTTCGTTCTTTGCGATCACCCTTTAGTTTGTCTTTATCAGCTTCGATTTTCTTGGTATCGTCCTTGATTTTTTGGGCGTCTCCATTTACTGAGGGCTGCGCAGTTGTGGCTTCGCCGGTTTGGGCGCGAGCAACTGACATACCAAAACAAATTGAAACTATAGATCCTAGGTAAGCTAACTTTGTCATAACGAACTCCTTTTTTGAATCGTTTATTAAGTTTAAGAACTTTACTGTTCTCATAAACAAGAATAGCGCACTGTAATAAAATTCGTATGAAATGGACATTAAATTATTCTCATACGGATGTATCGAAATCAGACGAACGGCGAGATCGCCATCTGAATGCGTTTTAAGTCGAAGAGAAAAAGTCTCTAAACTGGACTAGTTCGCGCCGTATATTTTTCTAATCAAAATTTTATCTCCGGTGCTTAGCTGGTTTGTTCGCCCCATAAGTTTGGCAAAGTTTTCAAAGGGTTTTTTAGGAATCAGGACAGGTTTCCCATTGATACTATAAGCGGCATCCCAGTAGTGCATTATCGACAAGAAATCATAAGGACCTGTATTATCCAACGGTCCAATAGATAGTTTTTCATAAGCAAAAGCAAATGCACCGGCATTCTCGGAATGCACGTCTAAATAAAGGTCTCGATCAGGCCGCTGATGTTCATGCATAAGTCCTAGCACATGTCCCACTTCATGGATCAGCGCGGACTGAGCCCAACACCAATCCATTGCGAAATTAAATTCGCGAATGCCCCCATTTTCCCCTGCGCCTAGATCTGTCCAGCAGCGATCCGCAGTTGTGTCCGTTACAGAAAGATAATTTTTGTCATATGATTTTTTTGGACGACAGGTGACTTGGGCTTCAGCGCTCCATATTTGACACGCTAACCAGAATTCAGCTTGGTGGGCTCGGCTAATGTTTTTACCAAATTTGACCGGGACAATTCCATTGTGCCACGGTAAAGAACTATAGGCGAGAAACCCAGTCGATGCTTTGTTAGCTTTCAGCGATTTTGAATCTAAACGGACATCTCCAAAATGGATGTGACCAGAGGCTTCGGCATCAAGGCAAAAGGAACTAAAAATAAAGGCACTGCAAATTGCGATCGGAAGAATGACATTTTTTACCATGCCCTTGAATTATAGCAATAGAAGGTGAGTGAGTCTTTACGGCCTAAGTATTGAAGTGATGCCGATCCTGTTGTTAAAATGCCAGTAACTAACATTACTTTGGAAGGGAGACGTGTATGAAGTCAATAAAAGCCATTTTTTGTCTTATGTTTATTTCTTGGTCGACCCTGGCACAAATTCAGCCAAGCAAGTATTCATCGGCGCTATTTCGAGCCGTAAGCGCTGATTCGACTCCTATCCATTTAGTAACTGCGATTAATTGGAACTTACCTCAGAATCGATAAGCAAAAATGTATAAAACAGCGTTTGAGCTGGCAATGAAATCGTTTGCCTCTGGAAGCGAAGTGCTTTTAGGAAATCGTTTTTTGATAATCACTCCCGGTTGTGGAAGCGAATGCCAAGTCGTGGGAATTCTAAATTTGGAATCGGGAATTGCATCTCTTGCTAATTTTACAGCACTTGTCGGTGTTAGTTTTATTTCTTCGAGTCGTTTGCTAATAGTGGATCCACCCGAGGCGCTGGAAAGCGTCTATGGAGAAGGTCGCCCCAGCTATGCCGTTACGACCTATTATACTATAGATAAGTCAGGGAAAATATCGCATTACAAACCGTAAACTTAGATTGAATCTTTGCATTCAGTCAAAGTTTGAATTGGTTTTGCCGATGGAACCACTCCGCCATAAAAAAGTTCAACTTTGAGAATCTGTCCAGTAAGCGTTGAAACTGAAACCTTTGCTGTCATGCCATTCACAGTAACAGCACCGTTATTTTCAACTTGCCTGTAGACATGAACAACTTGTTCGTTACTAACTGCGCCTGTAGGCTCATTTGCAACATGGTTCAAATACATTGGCGAAGTGGTCGCATACATAACGGTTACTTTTTTATCGCTTACCTGAGCCCAATAATGAGTCGTAAGATCTTTGCCCGGCGTATAGCAAGATTGAGAGCGAGGCGCTGCAAACGTTGCTTGTGCTGTGATAACCGTAAGAAAAAATACTAACAGGGATTTCATAATGTGTCCTTTTGTAGATCGTTATAGTTTTAAGAGAGCGGTTTCTCTTTCGAAGGTGCACTGTAGTTTATAATTGATAAAAATTCCAGTGTAGATTTTTAGACAATTAGGGTTTGAAGAATAGGATACGTCCAAAACTGTCAATTCTAAAGACACTTAAACAGTGCAAATCATTTTTTAGGTAAGTTTCTCTCTACATCATCTAGCCACATAGTGCGGTTACCATAGCAATGGGACTTCATTATATCGTCTTTAATGTAAGTTCCCTCATAATTGCCAATCACTTTTGCACAGCCAAAGTAGAATCCAACTCTAATTGAAATCAAAAGAGTGACCACAAATAAAACGACTCCGAAAATTATCCATTTTTTCATTTCCTCATATTCAAGAGTGTTAAAGTAGTTGTCAATTCTTGCATAAAACTCTTTAGAAATTTTCTCAAAAATAAAAAATTTGCTTCTAACCTATTGATATCTCAGTTTGATATCAAGATTTTGTGAATTACTTCCGATTTGGTAATTTGATTCTAGGTGATCAATACCCTAACGGTGCAGGAAGCATTAATACTGGAACTTTGTTAGCCTACGGAAATGTAGCCATACAAAATTATGGTGAAAAAGGAACCGCTTTGCTTAAAATAGTAGGAACAGCTAATCAGACAATGACAGGAACAAGTGGTACCGTATTGAAAACAGAGATTGCGTCAACTGGAGGTATCGTTTCACTAGTTGGCAATTTGAACATGTATTTTGATTATCTCTACACGTCAGGAACTGTGGATGCAAGTGCTGCGAATATGTCATTTTCTTCGGCCTATGGTGGTGTTATTTCTATAACACCAGGTCCCGTTTCTTATAATAATGTTGTGATTGGCGGAAACCAAACTGTATTTACTTTGAACGGCAACATGTCAGTATTAGGCGCACTTACTATAAGTGATTACACTAACACCTTCGGGCAAATCAATTCTGGAGGTCTGCTTGCCTATGGTAACGTTGTGGCCAGCAACTATGGAGCTAAAGGAACGTCTCAAATTCAATTTTTAGGAACGAGCGCAGCGACCCTATCCAAAGCATCCAGCGCCAATTTACCGTTAGGAAATGTGTTGGTTAATAAAACGGGTGGTGGGAGTTTGACATTGGCTTCCAATGCAAATCTATTGGGACCTTCGCAAAATTTCACTTTGCAGGCGGGCAGTGTTGATTTAGCGGGATATACGTTTAATATTGGGAACACATTAATTTTGAATGGAAATACGCTGACGAAAAATTCTGGTGTTTTAATAGTTGGCGGTGCGACAGTTACAACCGGTTCTTTGTATGGCGGAACCGTCGCTCCTTAGCAGGCCGAATCGAAAAAGATTCGGTCTATACTGGATTCACTTAGACAGATTATCGAGTGTATTTAAAAGAAACTAAAACACGGGTTCGAAAGGCAATTACTTTGCCATCAATTACTTTCATATCAAGTTTAACAATTTCTGCCACTCGAAGATCTCGTAAAGTTTTACCTGCTGTTTCAACTGCTTTTTTACCGGCATCTTCCCATGAAGTTTTGCTGGTGCCAATGAGCTCAACTATTTTATAGATCCCGTCGTCCGAAGATTTAGCTTTTGCCATTTTATTTCCTTTTGTATTGGGTGGGTCGTTATACGAGTATCGATCGTAACCCCCAGGTGACAGGTGCTACAATTAAATAGAGATCTTCAATTTTTTTCCCAGCCTATAGTCACGCTAATGGTTCGGCAATGGGGACTTCTATTTACATTTAAACGTGGATTGAATTTTAGAGCACTGGCGCCTTGCGACCAAATTGAGCTTCGAGTCTTTCGTGATAGGACCGAAGAGCGATTTGACCAGCGGACGACATTAAAAAGCTAGTGAGGCTAAATTCATTGAAATCATTGCGGGTATAGATTCGATTCAATTGTTGATAAATAAATCGAAAATATTCATTGGAAATTTCTGTTAACATTTTTTGGCGAACGCCTGGCTTGTAGTTTTCGAGAAACCAGGTATTCCACATAAACGGTGAGTTCACCATTTGTTGATGTGAATAGTTCCTTTCTAGTGTCTGCGTTTTAAATTCAGCAAGTCCGATAGTATCCATTATTGCTAAAAAGTGCTGACTATCAGATAAATCTCTCCAGGCAATTTGCTCAAGGGGGATTCCTGTTTTTGGGTCAAGTCGAACTAGGTAATTTTGGTCATGAGGGGACATCATAATCAAGCCATATCGCAGAAGCATTTTGGCAAAGGATCGACCCATTCTTTTTGCAAATGATTTTCTTAATTGCGAAATAGCTATTGCCTTGTTTTTTCTTGAATAGTCTTTAAAATATTTTTCTGCCGCAAATCCAGGTATCGTAAGGTTTCCACCCTGAAGGGGTCCCAAATCCCGGACAATAAACCCGTTTCCTGTGAGTTTGTCTTCAACGGAAAGAACATCTAGCAAGGTTATTAATTCTGGATCTGGACCAATTAGGGAGTCGACTTTTTTAATGGCCTGGGCTCGGAGTATAGAGATTTGCACGCTCTTTCTTAAATCCTCTTTTCCAAGCTCGCCGGCAATTTCCTTCGGGAGTTTGGCGGAAAACCAATGGCCATTGATACTAAAAAATATACTTCTTGATGAGGACTCAAGTCCGGGGAAACTTCCATCTGAAGAACCAAAAGAATAAGGAATGGCATGAGTCGCTGGTTGCATTGAATTCCTAAGCCATAAGATTCGATCGGGATCAACGATGGCAGTCAAAAGGCCAGCTATAGATTCGCTAGCAGCCCATCTTATTTTAACGTCATTTGAGTCCAGCGTTTTGTAATTAATTGATGAATAATCAACATGGAGTTGGCCAGGCTTGCGAGGATTTTCAGTTTGCTCGATTGCCGCAAAATCGATAAGGCCAACTGGAATTGAATGGCTAAATCGATTTTGGTAAAAGCCGAAACACGCGTCCTTTATTTGGTTTGCGTTTGTCGAAGACACGAACATTGAAATTATTAAAAAAAATCCAATTTTTCTCATAGACCCCTTCGGCTTTTTTGCAGTTAATTACCAATTACTATAAAATATTTTTACCCTTATTTTACAGTGCAGTTGCCAATTAATCCATTTCCAATCCATTGACCTTGGGCAGTGTGGGCATATATATAAGCCTTTTCCAAGATGGGAGATGCACTGGTTCCCGAGCCTTTAATCTCAAAAAGAAGTGAGTGGTATTCAGTGGTAGAATTTGAATACTTAGTAAGGGACGTACTAAACATATATTTACTATCGTTTACCCTAGCGTAGCTCAATTCGGCTAAAGGACTTGTTTTCCAAACACCGTTTTCAAATGCCGTCCCCTCTATGGAAATTTAAAAAAAAGACTTACGAGCTTTTTTAAAATGTAGATAGAAAAGTGCGGCCAATAGCGGAATGGGAATCCACAAAACCCATTCCCAACCTAGCAAAAGCACAATGGGACCCGCTAGGCCGCTGGCTAAGGCTTGGGTACCAAATACTAGAAAATCATTTGTGCCTTGAACAAAAAAACGTTCTGGCCCAGTGAATTGGGTGGAAATCCAAGTAGATCCACAGAGAAATAATAAATTCCAGCCAACACCGAGCAGAACCATAGTAAACCAATAGTTTATAAATTCACGCCCCAAAAACCCCGTCACTAAACTGGCCAGGAGCAATATAACACCTAAGGCAATAATATTCCGCAGTTTCCAACGACGAACAAAATAAGCACTAAACGCTGATGGAAAATACATTGCAAAAATATGGCTTTGAATTGCCAGTGTCGTCGAAGAATGAGAAAAATGATCTACGTGATGCATCTGAATCGGAGTTGCGGCCATCACCAAACTCATGGTCGCAAAGGATACCATTCCAGTGAATGTACCTTTCCAAAAGAGACTCGTATTCAAAATAGGAAAATAGATACTATCAAAATTAAGAAACTTAACGGTTAAAAATGACTTTCCACCAACTTCTTTTGATTCTATAGGTGCTGGCATGGCCGGTAGAAACAGAGTCCCCAATAGAGCTAAAAGACATAGACATGAGAGAAGAAAAACACTACCTACAAATTCTGTAGAGAAAAGTAAACGTCCGAGGATGACTGCTCCGGGACCAATGAATGCAGAAATCAATGTCGCGCCAAGGATGACCGAATGAATCTCACCTTTTCGTTCCGAATTCTCTTCAGCCGCAGTAAAACGAATTTGTTGATTGAATGAAATCCCTGCACCGGCAATGAAATGAGCCAAACAGTAGTACCAAAATACAGAGGTTTGAATGGCTGATCCGCAAATAGTTATTCCAACAAGGGAAACAACCAATCCAAATTGATGTGCTTTCTTGCGACCGATCTGCTTCATCGCGGATGCTGCAAAAGGTCCAAAAAGTGCTAAACCAAGTATCAAAAACGAAAGCGGCAGCGAAGAGAATCTAATTTCCGGAGCAATTTGAG
>JAYTTH010000135.1:0-2237 GCA_043745515.1 Pseudobdellovibrionaceae bacterium
ATGATTTGTTTTAAAAAACGTATCATTCGATTCATAGATTCCCCTCTATAGTTCAAAATGCACTTTCACAGCTTTGTTAAAATAATAACCATTTTTTGCTCGAAAAAGATATTTTGGCTTATCGTACTCTGGCTCAATAAGTTTTCTCAATCTTTTTATAGTCACATAAATCTTATTGTCATGAACGCTTGGATCATAAGGTTGTTTCCAAACATTTTCCACAAGGTATTCCTTAGAAAAAATAACGCCTTGGTTCTGAATAAATAGTTTTAGTAAATCTAATAGTATAAATTGATTTTTAAAATCGATTCGACCGATTTTCTGCTCGACTACCAAATGATTTGTTTCATCGAAAAGCACATCAAAATTCGTTTGGGCTTCGCCGCCCATTTTATCAAGGTATGATTTGATCATTTTGGCCAAACGTACCTGATTGGTTTCATCCACCATTCGCAAAGCCATATTTAAATAGACACGAGATGATTCTTTGTCGCCCATATCAAAATACGTAGTTCCCAACATGCCTAAAATTGAAACATGTGTGACTATTTTTTTGCAGGATTTAAGTTCTTCATAAGCTTCCCACATTATGCTTAATGCTTCGTCATATTTTTTCTGAATTCTAAAAATATCGGCATTTAACAGTTTAGCAGACAATCTTAATTCAGGAAAGTCATAGACTTGGAAAAATACATGAAGATTATAAACTTCTTTCAAAGCATCAGCATATCGGCCCATTAAAAAATAAATGAAGCTGATCATGAAGATACTATTACAAATGTCTTCTTTATCATCTACGCCCAAAGCCAGTGACAATGATCGCTGAGCATAATCCAGCGCCACTTCATGCTGGCCTTTGTAGCCCGCACACATAGAAAGCGTGAAATACGTCTTGGCATTTAAATCGAATCCTTCTTTTAGAACCAAGTCCTGAAGTTGTTCTTTTGTAGCGTTGATTTCATCAAATCGATCTCGTTCCGCATAAATACGTAAGAAAAGATTCTGACATTTTAAATATTCAGAAAAATTTTTCTGAGTAAAATAGGTCTCTGCGGCCTGAGTTAAAAAGATTATCGCATTACTATAATCGCCGCGATCGGCATGCAATTTACCCAATTGAAAAACTTGGTCGACAGTCGAAAAAGAATTCGACTGAGATTCGGCAGTCTGATTTATCATATTACCCTTAATGTGGTGCCCGTCTGTAATGTCAGATTCTGTCTTGATGGTCAATCTTTCGAGTCTGGTTTTGAACAAAATCAGAAAGAACGTCAAATTATTGATATTAAGAGGTTTTTGGTGGCCCACATATAACGCGAACAACAAATAAGTGTCGTTTAAATGGCTCGAAAGGGCAGATAGTGATGAAAGTTAGTCCAAAAATCCAATCTATTTCGAATTATTTTATTTAAGAGAGAAATTGCTGAGATAGCGCTTAGGCTTTCCCCAGATGGAAAAGTTCTTCTTTAAATCAAAATAGGGGATGATTCTAAGGTATTCTTCTTTGTTTTCGTGCAGATCCGCCGAAAAAAGCCCTAGTCCTACTGGTGTCAGTCGGAAATCAAGATTTCGGGAATCGTCTTCGGATGAAATATCCGATGCGGTAAAGTCAGATTTTTCTACCCGAGCTTTCAATGTTTTATCATAAATAGTCGAAAAGACCTGATATTTAAAATTTTTTCCTTTGGCCAATCCCGCCTTACACATAAAATTAATACCGTAAAATCTGTTTTTCATCAGAAATATTTCATTCTCACAGGTCAGCTGATTTAAATCGTTTTTCATATAATTAGATCGACTGGATTTTAAATAGTCGCAGTCATAGTCTTTGAACACATCCATGATTTCAGAAATTAAAAAAGTTACTTCCTTAAAGAGATAAATATTTTCGATGTCATTTAGGTCTACGAATTTGAACGAACATTTGTCGTTATTGTAGATCTGTTTAGTCAGGGTAATCGGCTCTATCTGAAAATTTAATTTTTTTAACTTAATATTTTTGGCTTTGATCTGATTTAATTCAAAAACATCAATTACTTCATCGCTTACTTGGATTTTGCCGACTTCAGACCCGGCCTGAGTTTTTTCAAATATTTCAAACGTCCGGACGGTACCCAGGACTATTTCTTTTTTCAAAAAATAGGTCTGCATTCCACCTTTTTGATAAAAATAGGAACTCGTCGGTCCGATAAAGAAATGATACTCTTTGTTTTTAATTTTTGCAGAAAAATACCCCC
>JAYTTH010000136.1:0-2233 GCA_043745515.1 Pseudobdellovibrionaceae bacterium
GATGGAGTCAATCAAGTGGCCAATTACCCTGACTATTACCATTCCAACGCCGCCTACGGACATTTTGCCCACATGGAATTCGTGATGCCCAGTAACCTAAATTTAAGTGTGACCTATGGCTATGCTGGTCGTGATGAAATTCGCGAAAATCTGACTCGCGCGCTAGTAAACATGAACCCAAACCAACGTGACTATGTAAAAATCCAGCATTGGAATGATGGCAGCACATTCAAAAAATTTGCACCTGTCTATTTTGATGTCTTTGGCGATTACGCAGAAACTAACTATCGATATGATTGCGGTTGGGCTGAACAAGACCAAGGCTATGATTACACTCAAGTGAAAACTAAAGACGGCATCGAAGTTCCAAAAATCCCAGAAACATTCATTTGGAGAAAAATAGCTGAAGCGTGCACAAAAATCCCCAGCCGCTCTGCCGATGGTCGATTAAACTACCTACCGTTTAATGAACTAGCTCCAAACCCGATCTCTACGCAGCACAAATTTACAACAGCAAATCGCGGCAAACTAAAAGTCTACAATTACAAAAATGTAAACGCAGATGAACAAGACCTAGGTTTTGATACAATAAACCCGATGGCAAACCCCGGATTAAAATTGGATGGTTCCGCGGTTTTTAACACCGTAAAAAAAGACGAAATCTCGCGCTGGGAATCCATTTATTCTGAAGATCTAAAAGACATTTCATTTCAACCAGAACGAACCAAGTAAACAAAAAAAGGCTGAACATGGATGTTCAGCCTTTTTTGTATTATCCCAAACAGCGACCCGGATCGTCTACGGAATGGATGTATTTCTTGAGCTCTGCCCAGGGCATTGCGTGGATATGAGTTCTCAACTTTAAATAATCTCTAATCAACATCATTCGATTAAATTTAATTCCAATTTTTTGATCGCCACAGCTTTTTAGGCGAATGTTATAACGAAAAGCAAGACTTGTGAGCTGCATTTTTTGCCCGTAAGAAATGTCATCTTGTCGTTTAAGCTTATTTTGCAAAAAATAATAAACAATCACATCATCAGAAAAACGATTTATCTGATCATAATCTAAAGTAATAAAATCAAACGTTATTTTATAGCGGCCTTGCTGGACCATGTCCTTTAAATTGACTAATTCTTTTCCATAAAGATTTTCCGCTTGGATAATTTCATCAGAACTAAGCGGCCCATAAGGCCGCAAGGTATCCCATCCGTAACCCCACCTAAACGAATTATAACCAAGTGGAGTGCCGCCGATGGCAACTCCGGCACGATAGGCCTTTCCGGTTAAAGCATTGGTTTTGGCGGCAATACACTGCTCAAGATTTTCATCAGAAGCCAACTTTTCTTCTGCGGTGCCACCCAGCCAATAGGCCACATCGTGTTTTACGCAACACTCTACTATCACAGCGTTAGGAAACTCATTGGGACTTTGACTGCATCCATCAGTGGAAAATGGTCTTAGAATAGGTTTGTCCATTCTGGCTGCCCCCGGCCCGACACGGTATCCAAAAAGAGGATTGGCCCTGGCCATTTGAGCAACCCAATCAAGCCTCGGACTGTAGTCAGTCTGAGCGATCACCGATCCTGTCGAGATAAGGACTGCTATAAATGCTGCAGAATTAAACCTGAATTTCAAGTACACCTCGTTATCATAACCATTTCAAACCGCGAGCCTATGTTGGCAGTAAAAAACCAGATTGTGGCTCAGATAAAAGGTATTTGGGGATTCTGGACAGCGGTGGTATTGGCCAAAATTAAAACACTGTCTTGCGCGTCGACGAATTTGTGCTCAAAAATTCATAGGCAGACGGCATCGATATTGTGTAGAGCACTGCAATTGCGATAGCCGATTTTCAATGTAAGGTCGTCAAACAAGCTGCCGAATCTAAAAGTAAAAAACTTCGTTCGTTAGTTTATTTCTTTGTTAGGGACATAAATATTACTCCAGAATTCCCGTTCGCTCGCAACAAACGACTTCAATTGGTCATCCAGTATTTGATCTGTCGTATCAATCTCACAATCCACGAGAGGAGCATTGGGTTGTCACTAAAGGTTCGGGCGAAGTTGTACTAAATGATGAAATCATTAAAGTTGAGCGCGGCACTTATGTGAAAATCCCACTACAAGCAAAGCATCGCATAAAAAACACTGGTAAAGAGACTTTAGAGTTTGTTGAAGTGCAGCTAGGCCCCTACTTGGGCGAGGATGACATTATTAGGTACCAGGATGA
>JAYTTH010000137.1:0-2215 GCA_043745515.1 Pseudobdellovibrionaceae bacterium
CCTAAAAGGTTTACAGTCGTTCTAGCCATGTCCATAAACTCATCCACACCCATTATCAGAGGGATCGCTTCCATAGGCAGCCCAAAGGTCACTAAAGTACCTGACAACACCACCAGCGAGGCTCGAGGTACGGCCGCTACTCCCTTAGTCGTCAGCATTAACAACAACATCATGGAAATTTGAGTTCCAATAGACAGATCAACATTGGCCGCTTGGGCAACAAAAACCGACGCCATAGCCAAATACAAGGTTGAACCGTCTAAATTAAAACTATATCCCAGTGGCAAAACAAAACTGGAAATTCGATCTGGAACTCCCATTTTTTTCAATGATTCGAGCGTTCCAGGATAAGCTGATTCACTTGACGTTGTTGCAAAAGCCAAAGCCAGATGAGGTCTCACTTCGCGAAAAAATGGACCAAGCTTTATACGGCTCCATTTAAGCGCCGGAATTAAAGTTGTAAGTACAAACACGATCAGCGCAAAATACAACACGCCGACTAGCTTTGACATTGGAATTAAAATGGCCAAACCATGTTCGCCAATGGCTGCGGCCATAGCCGCCCCTACTCCAATGGGTGCCATTTTCATAACGATATCAGTAAATTTAAACATCACCTGATTTAAACTTTCGCAAAAAGCTAAAACCGGTTTACCTTTTTCACCCGCCATTAAAGTGGCAGCGCCGAACACAATCGAAAAAATAACAATTTGAAGAACATCGCCTTTAGAAATCGCCTCTACAAAATTGCTTGGCAAAAGATGTTCGACAAAAACTCCAAACGATATTTCTGTTTTGGTGACCGCTGTCAGATCGGCGCTGCTGGCTGCCTTAATTAAATTGACCCCTTTCCCTGGTTCAAAGAAATTCACAAACAACAGACCAATAAACAAAGCAACCGACGTCGCGACTTCAAACCAAATAATGGATTTTAAACCGATCTTGCCCAAGCTTTTCATGCCACTGGCCGACCCTATGCCGCAGACAATAGATGAAAAAATTAAAGGCGCGATAATACACTTAATTCCATGAAGAAACAACGTTCTAAGAGGCTTCAATTCTTTAGAAAATTCAGGGAAAAAGGCCCCTAAAATAAAGCCAACAATCAAAAAGAAAAAAATCCAAAACGTTATCGTATTGAATTTAGCTAGGGGGTGATTTTTTGCCGTCATAGTGCGCTCCCTGATCTTTTTGTTTGAAAATGGCCTCAGTTTTGGACCTATTTAGTACCATGACAAAAACTAGGATTTTTGGACTTAAAAATCAATTAAATAGAGCTAAAAGCTTAGTTTGTTTAATTATATGGCTACTGTCTGCGCTTTTTACAGTTCCTACTTGGGCAGTTGGCCCGGTCAAACGGCCCCAGCCAGCGACCGAAGATACGCGATTCGTAGTGAAGGTCGACGATGCGGCTGAACTCAAAGGGATGCTAGAAATCACGAAGAGTATCGTGTCCTCTCCGAAACTTTTTGCTTATTTGAATGAAGTATTCAAAGACCATTTGCAGGTTTCCCCAGAACAGCAACTGGAATTTGGACTGCCTAGCCGAATTAAAGTCCTTTCAGAAACACAAATTATATTTTTACTGAAAACATTGAAAGCTATGCCAAATTATTCAAGCCTTATGAAATTGTTAAAGACCTATATGGAAACCATCCCCGATTTCAAACCCGATGATCCCGAGCGTTCGGTTTTTGTCGAAGACCTTAAAAAACAATTCCAAACCGTTCTTGATGACGGTAAAATCGTATCTAAATTGAAAGGCCTGAACGACCCCTCCAAAGCGCTTACTGTCGAATACACTGATGGTCGAACCGGCTTTGAAGAAGCGACGATTCATTTTAATCGCGACCGATACATCGATCCAAAAAATAAATCTAAGGGCACAATTCCGTCTGAAGATTTAAAAGACATTATTATAAACAAAATTCGCAATGCAAAGACGTCTATTTCAATCAATGTGTTTGAATTTAATTTGATTGAAGTCGCCAACGAATTAGAAACAGCCATCAAACGTGGAGTCAAGGTGCGCGTTGGTGTTGATAAAAACACGACAAAATTGGCTCCTGAAAACAAAGCCGTCACTTTAAAACTAATAGATTTACATAGAAAACACCGTGATTTAATGAGTTTTACTTTGGTAAATCCTTCAGGCCTAAATCATCAGAAGCTTTTCATATTTGATTCAGGCACTAAAGATGCCAACGCGATTTTT
>JAYTTH010000138.1:0-29379 GCA_043745515.1 Pseudobdellovibrionaceae bacterium
CCATGATTTCAAAACTTTATTGACGATGACTTCGAGCTGCTGATTTGTTAGTTTCATATATATGCCTTCAATTCGAAATCGATTAAAGACTATTTTAGTAGCTTTTACAATCATTCTGACGCTGTCGATCATCTACAGTGCCAATGCCTTCACCGACTATGAGAAAGATTTGGATGAACGATTAAAAACCAAAAAATTCATAAATCCCACAGTGTTCTTCGCAGCCCCTATTGCCTTGAAAAAGGGCTATTTATTACCGAAAGAGGCTTTGAATACCTATTTTGCGCGCCAGAATTTCAGGTTGCGGGTGTTCGGTCAGCGCATCATTTATGGAGACTATTTTTGGGGCACATCGGCTGAATGTCATGCAATGGCTCCCGAAATTGTCTTAGACTATGATTCCTGCCTTTTTTTCTCGCGCAAACAGCCCCTGGTTGGCATTGATACCGAAGCGGACATCCTTGTTTATCAAATTCTGGTCAATGCCGATTCCCGAATTGTCGATATTCGGGTCAATTCCAAACCAGAAGCCGAGTCCGGAATCGAACTTGAACCCGAAGTGTTAGCACAATATTTAAACTCCGAACCCATCATGCAGGAACTCGTTGAAATCAAAGATCTACCGACAAATTGCCCCAATGCAGTCATGGCAATCGAAGATGCTGGCTTTCTTGAACACCAGGGATACAGCATAAAAGGGACAATTCGCGGAATCCTGGCGCCACTCTTAAAGGGCAAAAAACCCCAGGGCGGTAGCACAATTACACAGCAACTAGTTAAGAATTACTTTTTAACTAACGAACGCAGTCTCAGGCGCAAGGCCGAAGAGTTCATTCTATCCGTATTGATTGAAAAAAAAATGACCAAGGATGAAATTCTAGAAACCTACATGAACGTTATTTATATGGGCCAAAATGGACCATTTCAAATTATTGGTTTTGGTTCAGCTAGCCAATTCTATTTTGATAAAAAAATATCGGACTTGCAACTCGATGAATGCGCTATGCTAGCAGCCGTTCTTAACGGACCCGGAGTTTACAACCCATTTTCGAAAAAAGAAAAAACATTGGCTCGCCGGAACCTTGTTTTGACTAAAATGAAAGAGCTAAAGTTAATTTCAGATTCTGAATTTGATGTGGCCACTAAAAAGCCTCTACCGCTAAAGCGAGCAGCCCAAGCCTCTGAGACTGCGCCCTACTATTTAGACGCAGTGAAAAAACAATTAAAGAAATTAAACATTCCATCTGATGGTGCGCGCATTCAGACAGGGCTTGATCTCGGTAGGCAGCAAACAGCGCAAGAAGCCCTTCAACAACACTTAAATTTACTAGAAAAAGATAATAAAAAGCTAGCTGAAAATAAAAAAAAAGGCATTTCGCTTGAAGGCGTAGTGATTTCAACAGAACACCAAACCGGCATAGTCGATGTTCTGGTAGGCGGACGAAGTTTTCGAATGACTCAGTTTAATCGGGCACTAGAAGGCCACAGACAAGTGGGTTCCATATTCAAGCCCCTTGTTTACCTTACGGCATTGGAAAAAATTAAAACAGACGAAGCCTTTGTCGAAGGTACCGCGCTTGGTAAAATATTTGGAACGTCGCGCCCGTTCACGCCGCTAACACCGGTCAAAGATGAACCCTTTGTTTGGGTCCTAAATAAGAAAAAATGGTCTCCAGAAAATTATTCTAAAAAGTTTTACGGAACTATTCCTTTATACTATGCCCTTAAAAACTCCCTGAACGCGTCGACTGCTTTTGTAGGAAAAACTGTCGGCCTTGAAGACATTATTGATACAGCTAAAAAACTTGGATCTACTTCGGATTTAAAACCCTATCCATCGCTGACACTTGGGGCGTTTGAAATGTATCCAATCGAAGCCCTCCAAATATATTCGACTCTTGCAAATTTGGGCAAAAAGGTAGACTTGAGTTTTATAAAGCGGGTTTTTAACGTAAAAGGTGAACTTATTTATGAATACAAGCCGACTCCAACCGTTGTTTTCAATGAAATAAACGTATCTATACTGTTGGGAATTCTGAAACAAACAACCATGACTGGCACAGCAAAAGCGATCGGCGGGACTGTGCTAGATATTCCTGTCGCTGGGAAAACAGGCACCACAAATGATTATAAAGACACCTGGTTTATTGGAATGACGCCCTTAAAAACCGCACTAGTTTGGGTGGGATACGATCAAAATGAAATTACTGGTCTTACTGGTGGCTCTGGAGCGGTTCCAGTCTGGTTGCAATACATGAAATCGGCACTGAAGGATCATCCCAAAATTGATTTTCCATTTCCAGAAGATAAAATTCAGCGGGTTATCGTAACTAAAGAAAAACTTGCAAAAATGAATTTGAATGCGGAACTTGAACCTGACATTGCCCCGTTTGAATTAATCTTTGATAAAGAAAAAGTGCCATCCGAACTTAAATAGATTATTCCCCAGGGCTAATCTGAAAACTTTCAAACAACGTATTGTAAAAACGAACAACATAAAATTCGCCTTTGGCTCGTTGGGGCACATACCCAATCGTCACGTTCCAAAAAAACTGTTTATGACTATCTTTTCTTTTATCCGCAGTAAGGACTTTCCAATGATCTCGATCTTGACTGTGAGTTTTTTTAAATTCGAAGTTTTCCCACAAATTTTGTAAGGCCATTTCCTTCGCTTGATTAGAAGTTATTGCAGCCGCATAAATTGGACGAACACCGTTCATGGCAGACAATGTATTAATTTTGAAAAAACTGAAATCTGTATATTTGGTATTTTTATATATATACTGAGGTCCTCCTGCAGTGATCGATTCAGAGTAACAATCTGATAAAAACGAATACGTCCCTTCCTTGTTTTTTACGGCAAAAACCAGGAAAAAGAATTCAGTTTTATATCCACGACACTGTATGTTTTCGTCGTTTTGCCATTTAATTGTGATTTTATCTGACCCGATTTTATTTTGATCTCCCTTGGCTAATCGCTCAATCAAAAAAGTAATGCCGTCCGAAGTCCCCGACTTCAAATCTCGACGGCCTACAAAAACAAATTCCGATTTATCAAACATCTCTTTAGGACTGCCAAATTTACTACACTTACAAGCATTACCGGGCTTGGAAATAAAAAAAATCAATGACAACACGGCATAGGCTATTTGTTTCACACTAGGTTCCTTTTGTTTTTTAAAAATAGTATATCGAACATTCACTTAATTGCAAAACCGATTGAATAAGATAGACCAGCAAGGTATAGAAAACGCGAGGTGACTATGTTGGCCAGTTTAGGAATTTTGATCAGCTTAGGGTTGTTGATGGTGATGGCGTACCGCGGTTTTTCTGTTATTTTTTTTGCCCCGATCTTCGCACTATTAGCCGCCGGATTTTCAGGATTTTCACCACTGCCCACTTTTACTGAATTATTTTTGCCGCAAATGGCCGGCTACGTAAAAACCTATTTTCCGTTTTTTTTACTTGGTGCCGTGTTTGGCAAAATAATGGAACAATCGGGCGCCGCTGAAGCGATCGCTCAGGCGATTACAAAAAAACTTGGCACAAAACATTCTATGCTTGCTATCGTTATTTCCTGCGCGGTGTTAACTTACGGTGGTGTCAGCCTTTTTGTGGTGGCGTTTGCTGTGTATCCGTTTGGCGCGTCATTGTTTAGAAGTGCCAATATTCCAAAACGTCTTTTGCCACCGACGATTGCCTTGGGGGCTTTTACGTTTACGATGGATGCTTTGCCGGGAACTCCACAAATTCAAAACTCGATTCCGATGAAATTTTTTAATACCGATCTCTATGCGGCACCTGTTTTTGGGACCGCCGGCGGTATACTTATTTTTATTCTAGGAATGTGGTTTTTAGAAACTCGAAAAAAAAAGCTACAAGCCAATGGCGAAGGTTACGGAGTCACTGAACCCGACGCCCAGACCTTGCGTCAACAAGACTTGCCACCAGCGTGGTTAGCCGCAATACCCCTAGTTAGTGTACTGATGATGACTTTGGCACTTCAGAAAATCGTATTTCCGGCCTGGGACATTTCAACTTGGGCGACCGAGCCTCCTTATAAAATGGACCCAGCCACCCTAAAAGGAACTATGAATAATTGGGCTTTAATAATTGCATTATCAACTGGAATTATTCTTGCCACTCTCTTAAATACAAAGCGCCTCAGCGGGAAACTAGCAAGTGCGATAAGCCTCGGGGCAACAGGATCTTTGCTAGCGGTGATGAACACGGCATCCGAAGTTGGTTTTGGAAATGTGGTAAAAATATTACCTGGATTTCACACAATTGCCGATTCCATGATGAGCATTGGTCGTGGCGGCAGTCCGCTGTTGTCAGAAGCTATAACAGTCAATGTGCTGTCCGGAGTTACCGGTTCTGCATCTGGGGGGCTTAGTATAGCGCTAGATTCGTTTGGAAAAGAATATTTGGAATGGGCACACGCCAACGGTACAAGCCCAGAACTATTACATCGAGTAGCGTCCATGGCGTCCGGAGGAATGGACACCTTACCGCACAATGGAGCTGTCATTACTTTGCTAGCGATTACTGGGATGACACACAAACAATGCTACAAAGATATTTTTATTATTACGCTCATAAAAACAAGTGTCGTATTCCTTCTTATAGGTATTACAGCCATTATTGTTTAAAACTATCAATCATCTTTAGGACATATTGAACTTTGTCCTTTGATTCTGCAGACACTTTATCTGGATTTTTGACCGTCATCCGTTTGATAAAAAGCTGCATGATGGGATCTGGTTTTGTAGCGATCCCAATCGAGTTCAAAAAATCCCGGGTCTGAGTGGCTTGCTCTAGATCAAATATTTGATCTGCAATTTCACCGGTGTTCAGTTTTGAAAAATCCAATTCCCATTTGGTGGCTAAATTCAAAATCGATCGCATGTACCGAAATGACCCATTTTGATTAAAGTGAAAGCTTTTATCTAAAGCTGCCGTTACCAGGAAATTCCATCGCGACTGAAGCAGTTTTACCGATATCTCCTGATTCATTATTACACTTTTTAAATAGACCGGAACTTGATCCAAGGTTATTTTTCCATCTTCAACATTGATTTTAGCAGTCAGTCCTTGCTCGATCAGTTTAAGAAAATTAAGATTTTCTACTACAACGCCTTTGTCTGCCATCAATTTGATATTTTCAGCCTGCTTAGGATTATCACGATGAAGCGCAGCCGCCATTGCATTGAAGGAAGCTTCTTTATTAAAAGAATTTCCCATCAATGGATCCGCTAGCGAAAAACCCTTTGGGTTGTAATTATAAAATTCATAAATATCTTTAAAAAATTGATCTGTCGCCGTAGAAAGCAATACCTCACGGCGATCTTTGACACTATCAATGCCTAAACCTCGCCAAAAATAAAATTCAAAACCGGCAAAATATTGAGCGGCTTCGGAAAGCTTTCTTTCCATTGTTCGTGCGTTCAAAACACCGACAAAAGAATTTCTTCGAATTGTGGAAGAATCCCCTTGCCGTAATCCATCGTAAGTTTCGTCAATTCCTGTGCCGACTCTGTTAATTTCACCAGTTAAAGTACCTACATTTCCTTGTAAGGTATCAAATTTTCCGTTCAATTGCCCAACGTTGCCATTTACCTTTTCCATCTTGCCACCCATTTCCTGAACGCTGGTCTTGACCTCTTTGGTTTCTTGCTTCATTGCAGCCACATCGTCGGCCATTTTTTCAGTGGTCTTGGACATGCGATCGGTGATCTCTACCATTTTTTCAGTATTTTTTTCCATATTCTGGGTACTATTGTGCATTTCCTTAAGTTCCGTACGAACATCACAAGAAACCAAAGGAACAAGCAGGGCCAAACAAAGGCATCGAATCAGGCAAATTGAGCTTAAAGTCATAAAATTCCCACCTTTGTCGAAACGTCAAAATAATCGACAGGATTTACACGGTTAAGCGATCTCGTTTGAGTTTAAAGTCAACTAAATCGCATAGAACCCACTTGCGATATCCTTGCCAATAAATTCCAAAGAATCTAGCAAGCAAACTTAGATTCCACCTCGCCCAATGCCGAGTTTGTTTTGCGTTTCGTCATAGGGACCCAGCCAACAATACTTCAATCATTGAAGACCGCTAGAGGTCCATGATACGCTCTTTCGTATGAATTCAAATACAACGCCCAATGAACTGCCTGACCGCTATCACCCGAACGAAGTAGAAACCAAAATATACAAATGGTGGGAAGAAAACGGCTATTTCAAATCTGTTGATCAATCCCACAAACCACCATTCAGTATTATTCTGCCGCCGCCCAATGTGACTGGTTTTTTACATATGGGTCACGCTTTAGACCACACAATTCAAGATTTGTTAGCGCGCTGGAAACGCATGCAAGGTTTCAATGTAATGTGGCTACCCGGTACAGATCATGCCGGAATTGCCACTCAGACCGTAGTTGAAAAAGAACTTAAAAAGCAAAACCTCACACGACATGAATTGGGCCGAGAAAAATTTGTAGAAAAAGTTTGGGAATGGAAGCACCTTTATGGCGATCGAATTTACAAACAAATGCGACGATTAGGTGATTCCTGCGATTGGGATCGCGCCGTTTTTACTTTGGATGACAACGTTTCCAAAGCTGTAAATAAAGTTTTTGTAAGTTTATTTAAAAAAGGTTGGATTTATAAAGGGCAACGACTTGTAAACTGGAGTGGCCCACTTGAAACAGCCATTTCTGATCTGGAAGTTGAACACAAGCAGATCAAAGGAACGCTTTTTCATATTCAGTACGCGATCGAAGGAAGTTCTGAATTGGTAACAATAGCTACAACCCGTCCAGAAACTATGCTGGGCGACACCGCCCTGTGCGTGCACCCAGAGGATGACAGGTATAAACACCTTATCGGCAAAAAAGCGATCGTACCAATCATCAATCGTGCCATTCCGATCATTGCTGATGTTTATGTCGATAAAGACTTTGGATCTGGCGTGGTTAAAATTACACCTGCTCATGATTTTAACGATTATAAAATTGGAATTAAACACAAACTTGAATTCATAAATATTTTGAATAAAAAAACCGAGCTGAATGAAAACGGCGGCCCATACAAAGGCCTAAAGGTTCAAGAAGCTCGCAAACAAGTGGTCGAAAAATTAAAAGAACTGAATTTACTTCTAAAAGAAGAACCACACTTACACTCGGTTGGACATTGCCAGCGCAGTAACGCAATTGTTGAACCTTTTTTGTCAGAACAATGGTTTGTAAAAACTGAAAATTTAGCGGTACCAGCAAAACGAGTTGTAGAAAGCGGTACGATTCGTTTTGAACCCGAAAGTTGGACAAAAGTTTATTTGCATTGGATGAATATTATTGAAGACTGGTGCATTTCCAGACAGCTTTGGTGGGGCCATCGAATCCCTGCTTGGAATTGCCAAGACTGTGAAGCAATCACTGTTAGCGAAACTCCGCCAGGGGCTTGTGAAAAATGTAATAGTCGATCTATCAAACAAGACGAAGATGTTCTTGATACTTGGTTTAGTTCCGCATTGTGGCCATTCTCAACAATGGGTTGGCCTACTGAAACAGAAACTTTGAAAACGTTTTATCCTACGAATTATTTGGTCACTGGCCATGACATTATTTTCTTTTGGGTTGCTCGAATGATCATGATGGGCCTCGAATTTAAACGTGATGTGCCGTTTAGAACTGTTTATATTCATGGCTTAGTGCGGGATGCGCAAGGACAAAAAATGTCCAAAAGCTTAGGAAATTCCATCGACCCTGTGGAAATGATTGAAAAATTTGGTGCCGATGCTCTTAGGTTCACATTTTTAGCGCACCTTTTTTCTGGTCGGGATCTTAAGTTTTCAGAGCAACGTCTAGAAGGCTATCGTAATTTTATGAACAAAATCTGGAATGCGTCTCGCTATGCGCTGACTCATTTAAAAGATTTTCAAGTTCCACCTGAAAAAGAAAAGGCCCTGCCTCAAAAACCGTACATGAGCCTATTTGATCAATGGATTCTTACCAAGCTAAGTGGATTAGAAAAAAGTATGGAAGAAGCTTTGGACCAAGAACGCTTCTCTGATGCCGCCACGGCCTTGTATCAGTTTATCTGGAATGATTTCTGCGATTGGTACATCGAATTTTCAAAACCAATACTAACTAGCGATAAGCCTAACGAGCGCAAAGCGACCCAGCTGGTACTAGCACAAGTTTTAAACCGATTTATTCGCTTATTGCACCCGTTTTGCCCTTTTATAACCGAAGAAATTTATCAAAAGTTACCGATTCGAAATCAATCTTGTATACTTGATATTTATCCAAATATACGTGTCGACCGCGAATTATTGGAGTTTGGGTCCGAAGCGATTTCCCAGGAAGTTGATTTCATAAAAGAAGTTATTTCGTCAATTCGAAATATCCGAGGTGAAAATCGAATTTCCCCTGCAGACATTTTAAAAATTAGAATTGCGTTAAATGATCCGAAGACACAAAAAATTATCGGTGAAAACAAAACAATCGTTGAAACTTTGGCCCGAGTTGACATCGCCCAAATTGGCAGCGAAGGCAATATGGCAAAATGCGCGGTGAATTCAATTTCACTATTTGGACTTCAAGCAAAAGTTATTATTCCTCTGGAAGGCATTGTCGACCTAGCAGAAGAAGTAAAACGAATTCAAAAATTGGTTGAAAAACTTCAAAAAGATATCGGCGTATTGAATGGAAAATTGAACAACGAGAAATTTCTAGCCAATGCTGACGAAGATTTGATTAAAGCCGATCGTGAATTACTGGAACAGTCACGAGTAAGAATAATCGCTTTACAAGAATCACTGGGCCGTTTTCAAGGCTAGGCGCCCCCGGCAGGCGCCCCCGGCAGGCGCCCCCGGCAGGCGCCCCCAACTAGGCGCTCCTCGACTGGGCGCCGCTTGATGGCTATCCGTAGGTTTTATGGTAATTCAGTTTTCGGATAGATGTCTGGCAATACCGTAGCAAAACTGTTCAATCCTGGGCTTCATTTTTGAAAGCCCCAGCTCTATGCGAAAACTATTCTTATCTGTTTTACTATATGCATCAGTCTCATTGCCAGCTCAACCCGCATTAAACAAAGGTTTGGCAAAAAAGAAAGCAACGTTAGTTCAGTACACGATTGATACACTAAAACAAGCCCATGGTGAGTTCCAAATAGAGTTTAAAAATAAAAAACTAAAGCCATCTGAAATCGAAAAATTGAAAAAAATTGATGCTCAAATAAAAATTCTAAATGAAATTCTTGCCAAAGAACTAGCCAATTAAAAGCACTGACAATGAAAGGAACTTAAACCAAAGTCCCCGCATTTAAAGGATTTGCCCGCGCGAATGATTTCACTTGATTGTATTCTGCCGTCTTTTTCTACGTAAGATATTTCTTCGCCATTTTGGAAAAAAACTCGTTCACTTTTTTCTCGGCCAACAATATCGCCCTCTTTTTCAAGGGATGCTAAAAATGACTCAGAGGGATTTACTGACTGCTCTCGAGAAAGTTCAATAGGAACCATTCGAGTTGGCGTAACCTGATAATATTTTAATTTCTTAACGATATCGTCATCTTCATAAACCGTTTCCATTCTAATCAATTTTTTAGAATTGTCGGCTACTTTGATTTCCATCGAAGTCCAGTCTTCAGATCGTATGACAGGTTCACCCAAGTCAGACTGAACCGAATCCAATACCGAAGTTAAAGTTGGCTCAACAGAAACCGATGAAAGACTATTTTTTATTTCGGTGCATTCAGACAGCTGTTTTAACATCGCGCCCATATGAGTTCGAGCCAAACCGTCTTCTATTTCTTTTGTGTTTACGCTATTTAGCCGGTTCGATTCAACAGCTGGCTTGGCCACTGAGGCCGCTTGGACTCTGTTTTCTTTGACCGCTAAAACATCCTGTTGAGAAACCACGGTCGTTAAATCGGGAACTTCAACAATGCCCGCTGGTTTCAGCAGAAAGTACAGTGATGCAGCGATTAAAATGATTGAAAGGTAAAACTTCATGGAAGAACTGCTTTTTTTGTACTGTTTATTTTTACTAAAAGATTTGCGCTATTCCATTTTTTCTTTTCAGCCCCTAAGAAATCATAATCGACGTTCATATCTGCTGTCCAATTTTGCTTTTCGGCCTTAGAATTTACACATTGATAGGTAATGGCCGCATGCATTCCGGCTTTAGAGCCCAAGTTACTAGCTTGGTATTTCGTCCACGCGAGAGTACTAAAATTCGTAATCATACCTGGCAAAAATCCTTCGTCACATTTCAAATATTTGAGCAAAAAAGGATTCAAGACATAGGCCTCAAAAGAATCAAGTAGCAAAATTCTAACCTCTGAATGTTTAAAAACAAGCAATTCAATTTTGTCTTCTTTGAATTCCACAAGTCCTACTGTTCTGAACAACTGGCTCCAAAACAAAGCTATCTTTTTTGCCAACAAATCACTAGGCGCCAGTTGGTGTGTTTGTTGAAAGAAAAAATAAGAAAGCACGGATTCAACGTAAATTTCAATTCCGCTACCGGCTTTAAATGGAGCGTCTCGCAGGCGATCTCGGTTCAAGTATATATGGCTTCCAATCGGCCCATTCGACGAATACAATGGAAACTGTCCATTTCCATCTTTCGTAAATACACCCGGATTTTCAGTGGCACTCGCGACATCAAGACCCATGAATTGCGGTGATTTAGTAAGAATATCATTCACCGCACTAATTTCTGTAGAAGACAGCCCGCACACTGTTGATGCCGTGGCACAGGGCCTAAGAAATGAATCTCGATTTGCATAGACCATTTTAATTTTTAGCTGGGCTAAATCAGTCGAAGGACTTTGAATTTGGGCATTCAAAGGCTGAGTCAACAAGGCCCAATTAAAGATTAATGTAAGCAAAGCTAACGAATTCATCACGACCACCCCTAAAAACGTCGAATAAAAACTACTTTTTTGGAATCAAACCAATATCAATCAATCGTTGAGTCAAGAAATCACCGGCCGAAATCGGTGGATATTTTTCTTTGTCACCCCGGCACGAAGGTAAACAAGTCAAACTAGCCGCTGGAACCGGATGCATAAAAAATGGCATAGAAAAACGACTTTTTGTTTTTCCTTCGGATGTATTAACCACTTGATGAGTAGTTGATGGAATTAAATCATTTGTAAGTCGCGCAAGCATATCACCCGCATCAACAATCAAAGTATTGTTTTCAGTAACAATATCTAACCATTCGCCATTTCGATCTTTAAGTTGCAGACCTGACGCCGTGGCCGCCGGTAGCAAAGTAATAAAATTAATGTCTTCATGCGGGGCCGCACGCAAGCAACGTGGATCAACACCTTCAGGAATTGGTGGGTAATGCAAAAGGCGCAGAATGGAAACTCCGCCAGTGACCATTTTAGAGAAAAAATCTTTTTCTACCTTCAATGGCCCAGTCAAAGCTTCCATCATTATAAGTCCGGCTTTTTCTAGATCAGAATACAATTGCGAAAAAATAAGTTTAAATTCGGGCATTTCGTTAGGCCAAATATTTTTCTCATCCGCAGTTTCCCGTCCGATATGATAAAATTCTTTTAAATCCATTACGGACGCATCTTTGGCGTGTTCTTTTCCAAACGGAGTGTAGCCCTTTTGTCCGCCAGCTGACGGGGAAACATATTTTTTCTTGGCATCTGTTGGTAATTTGTAGAAAGCTTCTAAAACTTCGTAGGCCCGCTGAATCAGCTCAGATCTTACCGGGTGGTCTTTGAGAATTATAAATCCATAGTCTTTAATTCCGTTAAACAAACCAAGAATAAATTGATTTTTCTGTTCCTCAGAGCCATGGGTGTAATCTTTTAAACTCAAAGTAGGCACTTTGCGTGGCACATCTTTAACGTGAGGACTGGTTCTAGTTTCATTGTGGCTTGTTGTAAGTGACATACGACCTCTTTGCTGGCTATTTTAACGCACACTATAATCAGTGATTATAAAATAGGCAATAGACAACTCAAGCAATCCTAAAGATCAATTATATCGATAACTTGAATCTGATCTTTGGAAATAAATTCAAAATGAATATCATAGTTGATAATTCTTACAGCGTGGGATTGCCGATAGGGAGAGTTTTTTTCCGACTCGTAGCCTTTGTAAACAGTCGGCCGCGGATCTAATTTCAAGGTGCTAACAATCAATTCTTCGATTTTATAATCAGGTCTAAGCTTGTGAATCACTTCCAACTTTTCTAAAGCCACTGCTAAAAATTTAACTTCAATGGCCAAATCTACTTTTTCTTGAACCCATCCAGACACGGCGTCGGGAATAGACTCAACATAACCAATGTAAGGCTTAATATCGATCACCGGCGTTCCATCTACAATATCAATACCAGAAACGTAAACATAAGGTGCCTCGATCCTTTCAAGTTTAACTAGCGACAATCCAATTGGATTCGGTCGGTGCGGTGATCGCGTTGCAAACAATCCAATCTTGTCACCCCCCATTCTGGGTGGATGCACTTTAGCATGAAAATGAGAAACTTGATTTTGGTGAAAGTGAAAAACAATCCAGATATGAGAAAACGCTTCAAGCCCCTGCAATGAATCTGCGGGCTGCCATTCTGCCGCTATTTTGATACGCGCAAACGACGATGGTACTAAGCCCGGTTGCCGGGGCGTTCCGAATTTATCTAAATAGCAAGATTCAACTATGCCGATAGGATGAAGGGTTAAATCCATAGAAAGAGGTATACACAAATCACCGTTTTAATCATAGAAAAATGATTCCAATCGAAAAAGTTTCGAATATTCGGAAAGTTATAGAAACACAACCAACAGTGAAAAGCAAATATCCCCAAGATTTCAAACTAAGGGACTAAGGAATGAAGGTTAATTCCTTTGACGCTTGCGTGAAAATGGCAGCGCTTTTTAATAAATTGAATTTGTCGATAAATGAAAATTCTGATTCGCCATGAATTTGAATATCAGCCAGCTTTACTTCCAAGTCGAACAGTTTCACTATTGTGTTGGCACTAAGTTTATTGGCTTCCCTGTTAGCAAGAAGTTTCTTAATTAAAGAATGAACTACAGAAACATCAGCAAAATTAGGTATCGGAAATCCCGTTTTCAAAATAAATGAATTACCAAATATATAATGAAGAACCTCTTGCAAGAATGTTCCTTTGTCCAAATACACCTTGGGTTTCCTATATTCTAGCTCACTTATTTTTAATTTAGACAAATGAATGGTAATTCCATTTATAATTCTAGCGACGGATTCTACTTTTTCAAAGTTCACATTTGAAACATCATCAGAACTTGAGTGGTAAACCGCACCGTCCGCATCTGAAAAAAATAAAGTAGGCACGTTTAGATTGTGCCTTAAAAAAGACGACATATCACTTCTTCCATGCCCAAATGCATAGCTTAGCGAATGATATGTCACGGGTTCTTTTGCTTCATCCAATGTGGCCTGAATAATTTTTTCTAGCGCCTGACCACCCGTTTCGGGACCAATAATAAAATGATCCTTTTCCAGTCCCTTGAATAAATTCAGACCGATAATATCTAAATTAATATAAGTATTTAAATCCGCTAGATCAAAACTTGGCGATTTTAAAAACGCATCCGATCCCAAAAGGCCCAATTCTTCTGCATCCCAAAATGCAATGGCAACAGGGGCTTCAATCAAGTCCGGCAGAGTCTGAACTAAAGACAAAACAACTGCAACTGCGGCCGCGTTGTCAGTTGCGCCGTGGCAGACAGCATCTGACGAGCCAAATTTTAGCCAACATTCATCCAAGTGATCAAAATGAGCACCGATCATCACTTTAGGTTTCTGATCGGACCAAATGTTTTTAGGGTATAAAATTCCAATTAAATTCGCACCTTGAATTTCCTTGTTTGATTTAAAGTCGTAGCTATTTTTAAATGAAAATTGAAAAGATTTTTTTGAAGTGTCACCTGAGGGGCGTACCTTGTGGACTTGCATTTTTTTAACAAGCCAGTCCAGAGCTTGTTTGTTGCCAGAAGAGCCTGTTGCTCGGCCGTTTAGTCGAGCCGAAGATAAAAAGGCAACATCGGATTTGATATCTGCTTTTGCAAAGATTGATAAAAGAAAAATAGAAAACATCAAACGATACGCCATCAGACATTTTCTATTTCATTCAGAACCGAATTTGACAAGCCAATTATTTTTGGAAATTGCCAGATTTTGTTTTCAAACCGTCTCGGTCTTTAATGATGATTTCTTTGCCATTCAAATCAATCAACCCTTCGGCTTTAAATTCTGTAAGATGCCGCGATAACGATTCGTTGATCGTACTTGCCAACTGAGCAAACTCATTTCGGGTCAATTTCAAATTCAGAGACAAACCATTAGGTGTCTGCACCCCAAATTTATCGCCCAAAACAACAAGCTGATAAGCAATTCGTTCTTGAACGGAAGCCAAATAGTGCAACTGACTTGTGGCTTCATACGCCTCCAGATCATTGACCGATTGGCTTAATAAAATTTTAAACAAAGGACTTGAGTCTTTTAAAGCTGCCAAAATCATATCTTTTGAATAGAGCCAAACTGTTGTTGAGCGGATGGCTTCGGCCGTCGCCGCTGACGGACCACCTCTCACAATGGCTTTGTAACCGCAATACTCACCAGGTCCTACCAGCTTGGTTACGTACTCGGGAGTTGTGGTCCTTCCTCGTGACTGGCTTCTATTGACGTACATCTTTATACAGCCAGAGTTCACATAATAGAGCCCTCGAGAGACTTCGCCCTCCTTAAATACAATGTCGCCCTCTTTGAAATGAATTATTTCATAGGGCAGTTCGCTTTGCTGTGTGTAAGTTTGCATAAAACTTCCTGCGGTTGGATTGTTGGTTTTCGATCCACTAATGAGATTGGGACTGTTGTATCCCCCAGAAAGAACCAAGGGACTAATTGTAGTTTCGCTCATCTTAACCTCCAAGTCGAAATTAACGATATCTGAAGTTTACATTGTTTTAAACTAAATTGCCACTGAATTCTTAGATATTTACTTTGACCCCAACCTATTAATTAAATACAAGACTTAAGTAAAGACATCAGATGATGACAAAAACCCAATAGCCTTGGAAAATCAAATGCTTATAAAATCAATTTACCCCATTAGTATTTTAACTTCACTGCTTTTTTGTGCACTTGGAAACGGCGCTGAAAAATTGAGGATAGGCCTTGTCCTGGACAAAGGTGGCAAAGAAGACAAATCATTTAATTCGGCTGCTTACCTTGGGGCCACCCAAGCAGAAAAAGAGTTAGGGATTGAACTTAAATATGTCGAAGCGACCGACGTCAATTCAATCGAAAATCTTCATCGACAATTTGCCAAGAAAAAGTTTGATTTGATTATCGGAATTGGTTTCGCTCAACAAGAGGCTGTTAAAAAGGTCGCTCTTCAGAATCCAAATACTAAATTTGCCATTGTAGACGGCGAAGTGGCCGCACCTAATGTTCGGTCTTTGATGTTTGAAGAACATCAAGGTTCATTCTTAGTTGGCTATCTGGCAGCCATGAAGTCAAAAACTAAAAAGGTCGGATTTGTTGGGGGCATGGACATCCCTCTCATTCGCAGGTTTGCTATGGGATTCGCTGCCGGAGTAAAGTACTATGACAAATCCTTTGCCACTCTGGAAAACTACATAGGAATTACGTCGGACTCTTGGAATAATCCAGCAAAAGCAAAAGAACTTGCTTTGAATCAATTTCAGCAAGGCGCTGATATTATTTTCGTCGCCGCTGGCGCATCCAATTCAGGAGTGTTCGACGCCGCTGAAGAGAAAAAACTTTTTGCAATCGGAGTCGATAGTAACCAAAACTGGATGAAGCCAGGATTTATTTTAACATCGATGCTGAAACGTGTGGATAAAGCTGTTTATTCTACAATTGAAGATTTAAAAAATTCTAAATTTAGTTCTGGAATTGTTCGCTATGGCCTCAAAGACAAAGGGATTGACTATGCGGTAGACAAGTTCAATGAAAAGCTTGTAACCCCGGCCGATATTAAAAAATTGGACATCATAAAGGCTGACATTATTGCCCAAAAAATTTCTGTTCCTGATTTTTATTTACAAAAAAAGAAATAGTATGATCGGCATTTAATCCTATACCATTGGGGTTTAAAAAAGGTCCAAATGAGTACTACTGCTGAAATAGAATTCTCAAATGTGGGAAAACAATTTGGATCTTTTTGGGCGAATCAAAACGTCTCCTTTTCTATTCAAAAGAATTCTATTCACGCTATAATCGGTGAAAATGGCGCCGGTAAATCTACTATTATGAAAATTTTGTTTGGCATGTATCCAGCTGATCAAGGTTGTATCAAACTAAACGGCACAGCCGTTCAATTTCAATCGCCAATTGATGCTATGAAATTCCAAATTGGAATGGTTCATCAGCATTTTATGTTAAGCCCAGCCCACACCGCTTTAGAAAACATTTTATTGGTGGATACTAGGCAACTTCCATTGGAGCCCTATTTCAAAAAAGATAAAATCGAAAAAATAAAATCAACGGCCAGCCTATACAAATTTGAAATTCCTTGGGACACGCCTGTTAAATACCTGGGCGTTAGCGTACAGCAGAAAATAGAAATATTAAAATTACTTTGCCTGGACAATCAAATACTAATTTTCGACGAACCAACGGCCGTTTTGACTCCGAATGAAATTGACGAACTCTTACTGCAGCTGGTGGAGCTAAAAAAACAAGGCAAAACAGTCATACTAATTACTCACAAGTTAAAAGAAGTAAAACGGATCGCCGAACAGGTAACTATTTTTCGAAAAGGCTATGTCGTGGGTACTTACAATGCCTATGAGTTAAATGAAAAAGCTATGGCAGAAAAAATGGTTGGCAAACCCGTGTCCTTCGAAAAACGCTCTTTTGTTCGATACCCTGATCAAAGGGAAATTTTAAATCTTGATCAGATAAATTTTAAAAACGAAGGTAAAGATTTAAATTTTAGTTTTAATTTGCATCAAGGTGAAATTGTTGGAATTGCCGGAATTGAAGGCCACGGTCAGGAAAAATTAATTCCCTTTATTTTGAATCCACGAGATTTTAGTTACAGTGGTACGATTTCAATCTTGGGCCACGATGGACAGTCTTTGGGAAGCCAGGGCGCCCGTTCACTTTCCTTAGGGGTGTTTCCAGAGGATAGACTTCGGCTGGGTGCGCTACCGGAATTGCCTGCCTATCAAAATTTTATTTTAGGTTATCAACGCAAATCCAGCTGGCATTCTAATGGCATTTTGAATTGGAAACGCATCAAATCTTTGGCGCAACTATCCTTTGAAAAATTTAAAGTAGAACCTAATAATCTGGAACTTGATTTCAAATCTTTTTCCGGGGGAAACCAACAAAAAATAGTAGTGGCTCGTGAACTTCAGCACAACCCAGACCTTATCATCGCTGCCCACCCCACACGGGGTGTGGATATTGGCGCAATTGAATTGATTCATGAACAACTCATTCAAGCACAAGAAAAAGGAAAATCCGTTCTACTCATATCCAGCGAGCTTGACGAACTTACAAAATTATCCGATCGGATTTTAGTTATTAGAAATGGTTCTATTGTAAAAGAGTTCAAACGCACAGCCTTCGATGAAAAAGAAATTGGCTGCTGGATGCTGGGTGTTTTAAAATGAAATCGTTTTTTGGATTCCTCATCGGATTATTTTGTGCTCTGCTTTTGGTCTTTATTGCTGGTGAAAATCCACTGCACATTTTAGATATTTTAGTAAAAAGCAGTTTTGGCAGCCGATATGATTTTGGCTTGACCTTATTTTATATGACCTCACTTGTATTTACAGGACTTTCGGTTTCAGTGGCCTTTAAGTCGGGTTTGTTCAATATTGGCGCTGAAGGTCAACTGAATTTCAGCGCCATAATTATGGTTTTATTTGCAACCCACTTTAGCGCACTTCCGTTTCCCGTAAGCCTTATCGCAATCGTAGCCGTTGGAATGTCGGCTGGAGCTCTCTGGGGCGCGATTCCTGGCTTGCTCAAAGCCTATCGAGGAAGTCATGAAGTGATAGTTACGATGATGATGAATTTTATTTCCGCCGGAATTTCTAGTTATTTTATATCTCAATATCTTCAAAATCCCGACTCTCAGAATCCAGAAAGTTCTGTTATAGCCGACAACTTTAGAACCCATTCTTTTGATTTTTTAAACCAAATATTTCCAGAATCGCCTATAAATATTTTTTTTATACTTTCGATTTTAGGGGCGCTTTTAATATATTGGTTTTTTAAAAGATCAGTTTTGGGTTACGAAATGATTGCCGTAGGACAAAACCTCGACGCCGCTGAACGCGCGGCCATATCGTCGCGAAAATATTTAGTAGTCAGCTTAGCTCTTTCGGGCTTACTGGCCAGTGGCGCAAGCCTAAACGAAGTCGTCGGCAATAGTGGTCAGTACAAAATTGGATTTTCCCCCGAATTTGGATTTATGGGAATCGCAGTGGCTTTAATGGCGAATAATAATCCCATTGGAATTATTGCAAGCGCATTTGTTTTGGCAGTATTTCATAAGGGCGCAAGTGACCTAGATATCGAAACAGAAACAATCACCAAAGACTTTTCGAAAATTATTCAAGCCATGGTTCTTTTTGGCGTAGGATTGCAATATTACTTGAATCGCTACGGTGTCGGATTGTCGCTACGGGATCGTTTGAAATTTTGGACCCAAAGAGGATCTAATAAATGATTGAAATCGATATATTTTCGATAAGTTTTTTATTGAGTGCACTTCGAGTGTCAACGCCCTTAATTTTTGCTGCACAGGCCGGATTGCTTAGTGAAAAATCGGGCGTTGTTCAAATCGCCCTTGAAGGATTTATGCTGGCGGGGGCGTTTTCAGGGGCAGTTTTTGCGCACTATTCCCATTCGTCTTATTTTGGATTTGGAATGGCATTTGTTTGTGGATCGATTTTAAGTCTGCTTTTTAGTTTGCTGGTAGTAAAACTGAAAACAGATGCTATCGTTGCTGGCACAGGGTTCAATTTTTTAATGGCTGGTCTCATTCCATTTATTACCAAATTTATTTTTAACTCGACTGGCTCGACTCCGGCTATTCCCATTGAACAGCGCCTATCTTACGAGGTCACTGGGGTCGCGGTCCTTTTAGTTTTTTCTCTTTATTTTCTTTTAGCAAAAACTCGCTGGGGATATTGGATTCAATTTGCTGGGGAATACCCCGACGGATTAACCGCCTGCGGAGTTTCCTTCGATCGGGTTCGGTGGGTCAGTGTATTTTTATGCGGTGGATTGGCTGCTATGGGCGGGGCTAGCCTGTCTTTATTTTTGTCATCTAGCTATTCGCCAATGATGACAGGCGGCCGCGGATTTATCGCCCTAAGCGCTTTGATTTTGGGAAAGTGGCGACCGCTGCCGACTTTATTTGGATGCTTGGTATTTGGTGTTTTTGATGCTCTCCAGATTCGACTTCAAGGTGCGCAAATCAATGGCTTTACGATTCCGGTTCAATGGATTCAAATTTTGCCATATCTTTTGACCATCATTCTTTTGGCCGGTTTTTTTGGTCGTAGCCAGGCGCCCGCTTTTTTAGGTCGGCGATAAATTTAACTAAAGCTTTAATGACTGACAGCTCGTTGATTCCCGCAATAGCAAATACAGTTTGGAAAAATCGCTGGGAAAAACCGTCGAATAGGCCTGGCTGACTAATGAGCCCGAGCATGACAATTGCGAGATCGCATTTTCACAAGATAACAAATTACCGGTATTATACTGAAATGTCCCACCGTTATAGGCCGAATATAATTCTCGCATCGTGGAGTAAGGGGGATTCAACTTTAGCTCATCCGTAAATCCTGAGGCAGACACAACATTCATTTCACAATCAACCGTGTTAGCTATGAAACGACAATCTTTGATTCGACCGCAAAGGTCAGCAATTAGACGATTAGGCGATCTTGCCGGAGGATTTGGGAAATCAGGAGTCGTTCCAAAATTGGGATCTGATTGGGTATCAGGATTTCCAGTATTGGTTCCAGGAAGTTTGCCACAAGCAGCTAGCAAACAGCAAAGTATGAAAATTGCCAAATATTTCATCGTTTTTCCTTTCGACGAGAAAGAGGAAATACCTGGAAATTAAATTGGTAGATTTCATCGCGATCTTGATCGGATTCTGAAATCGCCATAAGCTGAGATCTGAAATCAACAATCATCTGTTTCACTTTCTTAAAATTGTTTTCAGACAAACCAACCGTAACACTAGATACTTCTCTTTGCTGGGACGGAAATCGATCCAGTGACTCGGCACCTAGCTGTATCATTTTTTTATGATAGGCAATTACTCCATAATTGGAAACATTTTCACCCGTTTGAATACTTTGCTCGTGAACTTCATACCGTAGATTATTTTTTTTAACGAGACCCAAGCGTCCTAGCAAAGACAAGGCATTGCTTACATCGCCTGTGCTTACCGTTGGAATGATTATATTGGAAATGTCTTGGGCCGAATAACTTTGGTTGGCGAGGGTAAGCAACTCTCTGATCGGAATGTGGTACCATTGAGAATAATATTCAAATTGATCTCGGCTTAACGGGTATTCGTTTTTAAATGAAGATTGTGAGATGATTTCATTCGCATAATGTTCTTTTTCAGACGGTGTTTTTGCTTTATTAAAAGAAATAAGACTTCTAAAATATTTTACTTCCGGCTTGGTTAATTCAAATAGCTCGGCCATTCTTTCAATGCTATCACCCGATAAATGTCTTTTTTTTGAAATTACCAAATGGATAAAATTCGGTGACGCAAACCCCGCCTGGGAAGCAAGCCACCGAAACGAGGCATTTAGTTTCCTCTCTTTTCTTTCTTTAATTTTGTCAGTCAAAAAATCTCTATAGTCTTTATAAATGAATACATTGACTTGGCTCTTAATTTTTCTCATTCTCATATAGTCTAGTCAATATCGACCAAACTGTATACCACCAATAGTATATTTTTTTAAATTTAAATAAAATACATAATAATATCATATACTTATATAATTTTGTGTATACTAACTGAATACGATTATTTGATACGTTTTATGTTTTTCGTTCACGGCCTATTGTTTAAAAGACGATACTGGCTGTAAATAGGAGAAACAAACATGAAAGCAATTTTTCGAATCGGAATTCTTTTAGTCGCATCGGCACAACTTGGATGCAATCAGCTGAAAAATATTTCAGATCCCCAGCCCGAGCCTCCAGTGACCGAACCGCCAGTCCAAGAGTTTACAAACACAATCAAAAAATTCTCTAGTTGTGTTGAACTAAAAACGTTTACCTCACTCGCGGGTCCAAAAAATTTCATTCAATCAAATTTAGCGGCGATTCCCGCAATGCGAATTCCACCGACATACGATAACCAGTCTGAAAAAATAGATGAAGGTGACCAGGTCCAAAAAAATAGCCAGTTTCTATTCGTGCTTAGAACCGATACCCTAGAAATACTCAAGCGTGATACGTTCAAGTCTTTTAAAAAAATTACTGTTCCCAATGCGAGAAGATCTCTTTTATTTGTGACGGAAAATTTTGCATTTGTCATAAGTGATGTAGGTTACAATCGGACGAGACTTCTTATTCTTAACACAATTAATTTTAATATTGAGAATCAATTGGATATCGCTGGAATTTATCAGGACGTTCGCAGCTACAATGGGCATTTGATTCTTTTCACAGCAGACTATGAGATAAGTGCAAGCGTAAATTCTACAAATGTACTAGCGCCTCAGTGCCAAAATATTTATTATCCACAAACCAATTCCACAAATACAACTGCAGTTTCTATTTACAGTTTTTCGCTAAGTGACCCCAAGCAAAAGCCGATTATAACGGGGTTATTAGGCACAAGCAGCATCACTTACATGACCGAGAATGGAATCTATTTGCTTTCGAATTCTATCGACACTTTAACGGCTTATCTAAGAAAAATTTCTTGGAATGATAAAGAAATAACTCTTTCTGCCGTTTCATCCTACCCCGGTACTGTAAAAGACCGATGGTCGTTAAATGAAGTGCGCCATTCGAACAGATTAACTCTTACAATGGCCATAACACTAAATGTATACAGTTTCCCGCCCGACCGCCTCGCAGGGGCACCAACTGAGCAATTTGGAAAAATTCATCGCCTAGTTTCTTTTGAAGAGGCTCAAGGGCCGTTTTCAATTGTTTCTGAATCGAAAGACTTTGGAGATTCCCAATTGATTGAATCCGTTCGATTTGTAAACGATCTGGCTTATGTAATGACCTCGAGCAAGACGAATCCATTGTTTATTTTTTACATAGGGGAATCAACCCCAATAGAACAACTTGGGCACCTTATGGCGCCAGGAATTTCTTCGCAGCTAAGGCCACTTTCAAAATATGATTTATTGGGCGTTGGAGTCGGGAATACCTCTCAACTGCAGCTTTCACTTTTTGATGTGACTAATAGCTTTGCGCCAAAGCTTACAAACATATGCACTTTCGGCCCTCACGGAATTGCTTCAGAAGCTACTCAAAATTCACATGCACTTATGTATGATCCAGGAACTGGAACTATTGCCTTTCCGTTGCCCGAGCAATCGTATTTCATTGATCCGATCCCCTCATTGTTAAGACCAGAGTTAAAATCTTCGGGCGCATACGTTTTCCAGTATCAAAGCGGATCGATTGCTCAAATTGGTAGAATATCCCATTTTAAATGGAGACGACGATCTTATGGCACCCCCCTGAAGAATGATATTTCGCGATTATTAGTGGTTGATGGACAACTGATCAGCGTGTCGGACCTTGGAGTAATGGCCCACAATCCAAGAACGCTTGAGGTGACTAGCGAACAGTCGTTTTAAATTAAATCCAGCTAAGTCAGACTCAATCCCAAAGGGCCCTATTTTGTATTGGCCTTTCAGGATAGTGTTAGCGGCACTTTCTTAATTGAGTTTTCGATTTTGGGGTACTAAGACTTCACTTATTGAGGTGCCTATGAATATGTTCAAATATTTTAATTTAGTACTATTGTTTTTCGTATTTTTTACCGTGGAAAATGGCATGGCCTGGGGCGGCCGTGGTCACCATACGATATGTTCCGCGGCACCTCATCTGGTAAAAGATGAATCCTTAAAAGCATTTTTAAAATTTCGGCCACATACAATGGGTCATCTTTGCAATATTCCTGACATTTATTGGAAATCGCTAGGGCCTGACGTCAATGACATCGGAAGCCCCTCCCACTATGTAGATCCTGAAGTTATTGGATTAAAAATAAATGAAATTCCATTAGATTACAAAGCGATCACTGACAAATACACTGGTTCCGACAACCTCTACAAAAAATCGGGAAAATTATTTTCAATTCCAAAGGAATTTGGTTCTTTATGGTGGCGGACAGATCAATTTTATCGTTTGGCTTCTGGCTTAAAAAATTCGTTTACATCTGTCGAGCTACCAAAAAACTTCAAAGAAGAACAAGATGAAAAACTTCCTTATAATTTAGCAATTTTCAATATGATGACCTATATGGGTTTAATGGGACATTTTGTTGGCGATGCTTCACAACCATTTCACTCGACCTCTAACCATGATGGTTACGGCACAGGGCATGGGGGGATTCATTCTTATTATGAAGAACAAGTCGTGACTAATTTCGGACCAGATTTTGAAAAGTTAATAATTGATAAAGCTAAAACCATTAAAGACTCAAAACTTGTTACAGGCACACCCCTAGAAATCATGCGGCACTTGACTCAACTTTCAGACGACGATCGCGAAAAGGTATTCAAGTTAGATCCCATTTTAAAACCATCAGAACTTAAAGATGAAAAAGGGATGGAAATTCGAACGCCTGCCCAGCGAAGTCCAATAGAAGTAGGATTTCCAAAACTAAAAAATCTAATCGTGCTGCACATGGCCCGTTCGGCCCTTGTCCTGGCCCACTTTTGGGACGAAGCCTACCAAAACTCAGGCGCGCCAACACTAAAACCGTACAAAAGCTTTCGCTATCCCCACACACCTGATTTTATACCACCAGACTACACAGTAGCGACCGCAGAAGAAAAAAAGTAATCCCGTGAAACACATAAAAATAACTGTGCTCACTTTACTTTGCCTATTCGGAGGCTACGGATTTTCAAAAATGAATCTAAACGATCCTCTAGTCACATTCTTTTTTACATTGGGCCTGCTAGGCATCATGATGAGCGCCGTCCGCAACTCGAAGCCTGAATAAGCAGGCGCCATAAATAAAAAAAGGGCTGAATAAATCAGCCCTTTCCATCAGTCTTGAATTAAAATTCAGACTAAAATTAGAACGTGTAAGTCATACCAACGTTTGACAAGAAACCTGCAGCATCAGAACCCAATTTTCCAGAGTTTCCTGTTGTAGCAGCTAATGAACCATCAACTAGAAACTTACCAAGCTTAAGACCCACACCAGCAGCAGTCACGGTGTTGTCATACATAGTTGAATCAGTACTTGCAGTACCAGATGCCGCAGTTACTTTGTTAGAAGCAAGCAACACATTCTGCGTCACAGACGCTCGTAACACCATCCAGCTAGTAGCATCCGCTTCGATACCGATAATTACAGGAAGTGCAGTTGTTTCTGTCTTAGCGCCATCTTTGATTTTGCTAGTTGTAGACGCATAAGCAACGCCGTAAAAGAAATCTGCGCCATCTTTTTTATGAGAGTTCACTACACCGATTTTTAGATCGTTGTTGTCAACTTCAGAATTAGTTGTTCCCGCAGCGATGTTTGTAGACTTGCCGCCGTACATTGCGTAACTACCATAAAAGTACATAGTATCCATAGTGTAACCACCGCTAAGTGATACTGGAGATTTTTGTGCAAATTTAGTAGTGTTGGCCTGAGTCGCTTCACCAGTTAAACCAAGACCCAACTGAACATCCCATCCAGCGCTGCTAGAAACGGACGCATTCAAACCCATTGAAGTGGATTTGCTTTGAGCCACTTTGTCTTCAGCTGACGAGTAATTCAATCCAAGACCCCACATCATTTCACCCATTTTGCTAGCATAGTATAGGTTTAATGGATTTTGTAATTTTGGAGTTGATCCAACTAACGCTAAAGAAGACGTAGCTAAACTTGCTTTGCTACCAACATACGCGCCAAGAGCAGAGTTTTCACCCATCTTGCGAACGAAACCACCTTCTGCATTGGGAGGCGTATCGTTTGCACCAGCATTCGCTGACAATTCCATTGCTGCAAATTCACCGTGTGCCAAAGCTTGATCTGGCTTAGATCCGATTACGTCACGAGTATCACTTAAATGAGCAGAACCCTGCAAAGCACTTAATCTTGCCTTAGAGGCAAAAGCTGAAGTTGCAACTAAAGCAACAGCAACCACAATCGTAAATTTATTCATAATAATTCCTTCCTTGCAGACGATGTCTGCTCGTTAATTTGGTTAATTTAACCATTCTTTAAACTCGATACTGTAATCGTAATAAGAGTTGTAGATGAGATCAATCTAAAAAAATTTGAGTAAAACTAACGAATGTGAAAATTAGAATGTTGTAAATTAGCACCACTCAATTGAATGCTTTCAAAATGAACATGAGATTTTGTAAATATGAAATTGAATTCGACCTTCGACTAATTCTCGAAAGAGCTGCTAACATTGAGGTACAAAGTTTTTTATTTAATTATTTCTAAATTATTTTTCTTACTAGACCAGCAGAAATTCAAAACTGCTGGTCATCCGATTTAAGAAAAAAACTGACCTTTCCAGACGTAATGCGGCGCATGCAAATGGTCTAGGGAACCCTATCTATTGGCTGATTTTCAACACATAGCGGGCTTTTGGGCTGTGCAGACAATTGCAAAATCTTTGACGGACTAAACACTATTTTTAGGGGATCCTTAAATAATCGAGCTTGAGCACTACCCTCTAAAAGGAGCTTCAAACTGCTAAATGGATTTTGCCAGACGATCGAGTTATGTCCAACATTCATTTGCCCCTTATAAATACTAAGCAAACGGTTTTTCAATTCAACCTCGTCAAAAACTGGCTCGCAGGAAATAGGTCTATCGAACCGAATTAAAAGGTGTTTTCTAATTCGCATTTCCCAATCTAAAATTAAAATGTTTTCATTGAAATAGGGTGTTGAAAAAACAATGTGAAACCCGCGCCGATCCAAAACAAGTCCGCACACTTCGATTCCGCATTCGCCAACAAGCTCAGAGATGGCGCCCAGCGCCGCATTCCAGAGCTGATCGTCGGTAATTTCGGTTGTCGCGCCGACGTGAATCCGACTCTGGAAATGAAAATGCTTTCGGTGTTTATTTAAATGTATATCGCCCATTTCCTTATTTGACTTTGCAAAGTCCGAACCTCAAACTCGGGACATGGTAAAAAAGAAGTTTCTAAAAGGAATAATCAAACGCAACCCCGACGGGTTTGGGTTTCTAATTCCAGATACAAAAGATCATCAGGATGTTTACATTCCACGGCATGCGATGGATGGGGTCATGACTAATGATTATGTTTTAGTGGATGTTTATCCCGAATCTGGCTCGCAAAAATTTCGCGGTGATATTGTGGAAATTCTAAAACGAGCCACGGTCACAGTCGTTGGTAAATACAAACAAATTACAAAAAGCTACGGCTTAGTAAAAGACGAATCCAATGCCTGGGGCAGCGATTTAGTGATTGAAACCAAAAACTCGCTTGATTGTAAGACCGGAGATTTGGTTGCAGCACAAATTATTCAATATCCGGAAAAAGGCAAAGAGCTAATTGGCAAAGTGACCGAAGTTATTGGCGATATTGAAGACCCTTTAAATGACATTAAGCGGGTGGCTCTAAATCAACAGATAACGATGAATTTTCCAGATGAAGTTTTAAAAGAGGCGAAAAAAATAAAATCAGAACCCAATGAAAAAGATTTCAAAGGGCGCAAAGACATCCGAAACTTAAATTTGATCACAATTGATGGTCGAACGGCAAAAGATTTTGATGATGCCGTTTACACAGAACAAATTTCAACCGGATTTCGTTTAATAGTAGCGATCGCTGACGTAAGTCACTATGTGCGCGATAACACCGCTATCGATGATGAAGCCTATTCGCGTGGCACAAGTATCTATTTTCCAAATTTTGTAATTCCGATGTTGCCTGAAGTTTTAAGTAACGGACTATGCTCGCTGAATCCCCATGTGCCGCGACTGTGTATGGTTGCCGAAATTTATTTTGACTTTGCAGGCACCAAACAAGAGAGCCGTTTTTATGAAGCTGTGATGGAATCAAAAGCTCGGGTGACCTACGGCGAAGCGCAAGAAGTCGTTGAGGGGCATGTGCCCGAAAACTTTGAGCATGTAAAAGAAAATATATTAAAATGTGGCGAATTAGCCAAAGTACTAATGGCCAAACGTTTTCGTGAAGGCTCACTCGATTTAGAAATTCCAGAAACAACTCTAGAAATAGACGCTTCAGGCGTGCCAGTTGATGTCATTAGATCTGAGCGGCTGTTTGCCCATCGTTTAATCGAAGAGCTGATGCTGGCTGCGAATGTCGCCGTAGCAGAGTTTTTAAGTCATTCGAATGCGGCTGCAGTTTATCGGATACACGAAAGCCCGAATGAAATGTCGATTAAAATGCTTGAGCGTTATTTACATAATTTCGGTGGCAAAGTTAAATTGAACGAAGGTAAACTGCAAAAACGCTTAACTCGAGCCTTGCAAGAATTTTCGGGCAAACCAGAGGCTCATGTTTTAAATATCTTAACCTTGCGCTCGATGAATCAGGCCAAATATTCGGTAACTAATTTGGGTCATTTTGGACTTGGCTTTGATAACTACACTCACTTTACGTCACCAATTCGGCGCTACCCGGACTTAATTGTTCATCGCTTGCTTAAGAGCCAAATAATCAAAGGTCGTAAATATGCGGATTTGGGTGAAGAAGAATTGGCAACGGCAGCTACTTGGCTATCTAGTTGCGAGCAGAAATCTGCCAAAGCAGAGCGACAAATTACATCGATAAAAAAAGCCCGCTTCATGGAAAAGTTTCTTGGCGATGAATTCGAAGGCATGATCAGTTCGGTTGTTCGATTCGGTGTTTTCGTTTTACTTCGAGAATATGAAATCGATGGACTGGTTAAAATTGATGAGTTGTCCTCGCAGCGGCTTGAATTTGATGAAAACACTTTAAGTTTATTCAACAAGAAAACCGGTTTACGTTTTACAATTGGGGATGCCATTAAAATTAAAGTCGTTGCGACGGATCCAGAATTAGGACAAATTAATTTCATGCCTTTGGAATTGGTCGCTAAGCGAGAACAGCAAAATAGGGACCAAATTAAGCAAGATTCTCGCCGAAATCCTCAGGGTAAACCAAATGAAAATTCGCTTCAAAATCAAAAACAAGTGGATGGCCGTAAAAACTTTAAAAAGAAACGTGGCGGATCCTTTGCCGAGCGAATGTTTAATAAAAATAAAGGTAAAATCGGTTTTGTTTCTCAAAGCGCTGGTTCCGGTGGTGGTTCTGGAAAAAATCGCAATCAGCCTGGAACTAAAAAAGATGTCGATGCCGGAGCTCCTCAAAAAAATTCACCGAACTCACTGCAGAATCAACTTCAAGGGCGCGGTCGCTTTAATCAGCAAGTTCCAGAAAGAAATCGAAACCGCGAAATAGAAAACGAACCAGAACAGGAACGCTCTTCCACTCGATTTAATCCCGAGCCCAAACCACTGGCCAGTAAGGCTGTCAGTGGCGGAATTGAATACAAAGTTCAAACAACTAGGCGTCATTCCATTCTGGACAAACTAGACCAAGCCATTCAATCGCGCGAGCGAAACGAGTCATTCAGTTCTGGAAGTGATTTTAACAGGCAAGAAAAGCAGACGACTGAAGAACCTAAGCAACAGCGAAGTTTCAAGAACAAGGAGAACAACAGTGGCTCTGGGGCTAAGACTGAACCCACTAGGAAAAACACTAAAAAACGCGGCCAGATTAAGAACCATCGTCGGAGTGTTCGCTAAGCACGGTTTTTATAAAATCGCGGAACAAATTAATTTAGGCCAATACCTGATCGAGCGTTGGATAACCTCTGACTACGAAAACTTTTCAACGCCAGAACGTATTCGTATGTCGTTTGAAGAGCTGGGCCCCACATTTGTGAAGTTGGGACAACTGCTAGCCACACGCCCCGATCTAGTGCCTGAAGACTACGTGATTGAATTTTCGAAACTCCACGCCAGTGTGCAACCGCTGCCTTTTGAAACTATCCAAGCCGTTCTTAAACATGAAATTGGCGCACAATTGGATCTGTTTGAAAATATTGACCCCAGTCCCATTGGCGCGGCCAGCATCGCGCAAGTGCATCAAGCTCGATTGAAAACAGGTGAAGAAGTCGTT
>JAYTTH010000139.1:0-2207 GCA_043745515.1 Pseudobdellovibrionaceae bacterium
CACAAATACGCCTCAGGGACCCTTTTTTTCAAGTACAGAGTTTATCAATCGGGAAGTGGGCTGGCTGCATTTCAACTTTAGAGTTTTAAACGAAGCAAAGGAGGCACGTAATCCTTTGCTAGAGCGCCTTAAGTTTTTGTCTATTTCAAGCTCAAATTTAGATGAATTTGTTATGAAACGAATTGGCCGTCTTAAAAAACAAGAAGCCTTTAATTTGAATATCCGATCCAAAGATGGCCTTAGCCCTACCCAGCAGTTGGGTGAAATACGTGAGATGCTAATCCAGATGATCAAATCACTGGCGGAAAGTTTTTTGTCGCTACGTTCTGAATTGGCAAAAGAAGAAATTCACCTGGTAAAATGGAAAGAATTAATTGACGAGGAAAAAGCATTTGTTCGAATTTTTTATTTAAAAAATGTTTTTCCAGTTCTGACCCCGTTGTCTGTTGATTTAGGACACCCCTTTCCATTTATTTCCAATTTATCTACGTCGCTTGGGGTAACCTTAAAACATCCAGAGCATGAAGAGCGTTTATTTGCTCGAGTCAAAATACCAAAAGTTTTGCCACAGTGGATTCGTGTTGATTCCTCTGAAAAATTTAAATTTATCAGCTTGATTGACGTTATTGTCGCCAACATTAAAGATTTATTTCCATTGATGGATGTTTTAAATGTAATGCCCTTTCGATTAACTAGAAATGCCGAACTGGAATCCAATGAAGAAGAAGCCGAGGATTTACTAGAGCTAATCGAAGAAGAGGTTAGGCAACGTCGATTTGCAGAAGTCGTGCGGCTAGAACACGGACCTAATCCTGATTCATGGATGTTACAGTTTTTATTGGATGAACTAGAGCTGTCCCATGCCGATGTTTACGAGCATCCCGGATTGCTTGATTACACAGATTTAAACGTTATTTATGACGTCCCTCGGGTCGATTTAAAATACAAACCGTATGTGCCGGTTGTACCAGGTCCGTTTCAAGATGATGCCCAATCGTTATTTATGTCCATTCGCCAGCAAGATCTTTTGCTGCATCATCCATATGAAAGCTTCAGGCACACCGTTGAACGCTTTGTGAAAGAGGCCAGCGTTGATTCTAAAGTGCTTGCAATCAAAATGACTTTATATCGGACCGGCGACAATTCGCCATTTGTGAAAGCCTTAATCAGAGCGGCTGAGGAAGGCAAGCAAGTCGTTTGCTTGGTTGAGTTAAAAGCACGGTTTGATGAAGAGAGAAATATCTATTGGGCGCAAGCATTGGAAAATGCGGGTGTACATGTGGTCTATGGGGTTATTGGCTTAAAAACTCACGCAAAAACTATACTTATAGTTCGGCAAGAAAACGAAGGCCTCAAATGTTACGCTCATATTGGAACGGGAAATTACAATTCGGTGACCTCAAGATTGTATTCGGATTTTGGACTGCTGACTGCGCGCGACGAAATCACTGCCGAACTAGTCGAATTTTTTCATTATTTAACGGGGCGATCATTGAAGAATTCGTATCAACATTTATTAGTGGCGCCGATAAACATGTCGATGAAGTTTCATCAGTTAATCGAACGCGAATCCGAACACGCCAAACAAAATCGGCCGTCCCAGATAATTGCAAAATTTAATAATATGGACGATGCCGAACTGTCGCGATTACTTTATAAAGCGTCTCAAAGCGGCTGTCCGATTTCGTTAATCATTCGGGGATTTTGTTGTTTGAAACCCGAAGTGCCCGGACTAAGCGAAAATATTAAAGTGATTTCAATCATTGGTCGCTTTTTGGAACATTCACGAGTTTTCTATTTTAGAAATGGCGCTACGGATCCATTGGACGGTGATTTTTTCATTGGATCTGCCGATTGGATGTATCGAAATTTAAATACCCGAGTGGAAGCCATCGTACCTATTGTCGATCGCAGTTCAAAAGAGAGATTATGGGAAGTTTTGCAAATGGGAATTAATGATCAGCGCCAAGCCTGGGACATGAACTCGGCGGGTCAGTACACTCAAAGAAAAACGGGCGAACTTGGAATTCACAATCGACTCATGAATTTGACTAAACAAAGGCAAATTCTTTCTGATGAAAAAGATACGAATGAAAACTAGTGTATTTGTATATTATCCGCCATGCTGTTGCTGAAGAACGAGAAGACTTTGCAAAAAAAAATGCAGATGATAGTTTACGCCCTTTGACCGGTAAGGGGAAAAAAAA